>JBJOOW010000346.1:0-3907 GCA_046051095.1 Bacteroidota bacterium
TTCTTCTGATGCAAATACATAATCAAATTTTAATAGCGGACCTTGCGGTACTATATCAAACTGTAACACACATGGGTCGTAAATGGTACCGGTTGTTAGGGTAGAAAGCTGCGCATCGCCGGTTGCAGTAAACTGGGTAGATGCAAACACATTACTGGCATTGGGTACATTTTGCACCCGACCCGATGCTAAAATTACACCACCGGGCATACCAAGATTTGTGTTGGTATTGGTAAACGTTCCCGAACCGTTGGCAGAGCAGCTTAACGTATAGTTGCTGATAGTAACTCCACTACCTGCCAGTAATTGCGATAGTGTTTGCGAGTTAGATGATTGTGTAACTGTAATCTGAGCCTGCATGGTGCAAGCCCCCACTAACAGAACAAGCGCTAAGTAAATTTTCTTCATAATCCACGTTTTTGTAACTGCGTTACCAATTTTTCTTCACAAGTAGTGCTATAATGTTTGCTGTTATAATTTGTTGGTTTTGTTACCAAACTCAGTGGTTTTTCTTCAGTAAGTGTTACGGTTTTAGTGGCGAAAAGTTGTTAGTGAAAACTTAGATTTAGGTTAAAAAGAACCCCCATTTCTTTGTTAGTAAAAATAGTTTGGGTTAATGCAAACCTTTTCGGCAGTTTGCCGTATAAGTTTTCGAACAAGAATGCCGTAGGCGTTTTGTAACTAAAAGCTTATAGGTTGTTAACATTTTCGTTAGCTCCAACGTGTTATATTCGCGCTGATGCGGATAAAAGTTGCTTTTATCTTTTTTGTACTACTACACTTCTTCGGGGCGCGCCTGTCGGCTGCCGATGGACTAGCAGGTTATGCGCATGCCCAATCACATGAAGTACTGTTAATCAATTCGGTTTTTTCAAATTACGATGAAGCATTAAACGCATCTACTATTGCTTTAGGCCAAGAGGCGCATGTTTTTTATCGTGTGCCGGTACCGGGCGAAAAGCCATATGCTACAGATATATTTCAAAGCAGATTGTTTCTTAACTGCTGTATCAGTTCAACACAGTTTTTACGACAAAATCTCAGCGATCTTCTGTCGCGCCTCTACATGCTTAACCGCATACTCAGGATTTAGAAATTACTGATAATCAAATTTTATTTTCTGGTAATCAGTGCCGGGCCATTTGTGCCGGGTGTATTTCTATTATCTTAAATCAATTATCAATGCAACAAAGTGAAAACAATCAGGCTGGCGGCTATGGTCCACTGGCATCGATAGGTATAATACTAGGTGTTTCGGTAGCTATTATCGTAGCCGTAATAGTATTAAAGTCGGTAATTCTTTAACATACATAACAATAAAGCGGCTGTTGCACGGCAACAGCAGCTTTATTATAAAAAGGGTAAATTGCTATTATGAATCCATTTCTGGCACAGGTTGTAACACAAACAGTATTGCGTAAACGCCGGAATAAACCCGGTGCTAAAAGCCGCTATTCAGATTTTGAATTGGCCAAGGGCTACCGCGAACTACAGATAAATGTGGTGCGGTTACTTAAAGATGTAATCCTGATATCGATGGGTATAGCCTCGGCCGCATTTGGCCTGGAAAGTTTTTTAGTGCCCAGCAATTTTATTGATGGCGGCGTAACCGGTATATCGCTGCTGGTGTCAGAGGTTAAGGGTATTCCGCTACCGGCGCTGTTGGTTTTTATTAATATACCTTTTGTGGCATTAGGCTACAGGGTTATCAGTCCGCAGTTTGCAGTTAAAGCTGCTTTAGCTATCACAGGCCTTGCAGTAGTTATAGCAACGGTTCATTTTCCAGAGGTAACGCACGATAAATTATTGGTAGCGGTGTTTGGTGGCTTTTTTCTGGGTGCCGGTATAGGTTTGAATGTAAGGGGAGGATCGGTGATTGATGGTACCGAGGTGCTGGCTATTTACCTTAGCCGCAAGCTTTCGTCTACTATGGGCGATATTATTATTGTAATAAACGTAATGATATTTTCAGCCGCCGCATATTTTCTTTCGATAGAAGCAGCGCTATATTCTATGATTACATATCTGGCAGCATCTAAAACGCTCGATTTTGTTATAGAAGGTATTGATGAGTATACCGGTGTTACTATTATATCTATCCATAACGAGGAGATACGGCAAATGATTATACATACTTTGGGTCGCGGTGTTACAGTATATAGTGGTAAGCGCGGTTTTGGTAAAACCGGCGAAAAGGAAATAGATATAGTTTATACCGTTATTACCAGGCTGGAGTTAAATAAGCTGAATACCGAAATTGAAAAGATAGATCCGAACGCATTTATTGTAATGAACAGCGTAAAAGACACCAAGGGTGGTATGATTAAAAAGCGTTCGCTGTCGCATTAAAAGTATTAGTATACTTTGTAGCCAGAGAAAACAGCGTCTAACTGATTTAGGTTTATTACCTGTAACAGGTTGCTGTTTTGCATTACTACCACATCTACCACATCGCCCGAGTATAATTTAAAGTTTGACGAAAGCGATTGACCGCTGCTGGTAATGCCGGTTTGTATACCGGTGCGTATCTGCTCGGTTATTACACCATTTACACGCAATGCCAATATGGCTTCGCCTGCTATTGTAAAGGCGTTCCAGTTAACATGCACATCAAAGTGGTACATGCCTTCTGAATAAACATTGAATGTACTGTTAGATGGGTTGTAATAATTGCCATCGTTAAAATTAATGTTGTCAAACAGCAGTTGTGTTTCGGTGCCGGGCAATATTTCAAGTAGCCCGTAAGTACTGTAAGCACTAAATGCTTTTTTAGGATTATCCTCTCCCCACGATGCTAAGCCAGATGCATCAGAAATCAGCACTTTGCCTGCCCCCGGTCCGCCGCCGGTAATTTTTATTTGTCCGTTCACTTCAAGTTTGGCAGTGGGTTGTGGTGTGCCAATACCCACATTGTCGTTTGCAAAGTTTACAGTTAGCGCATCGTTAACGGTAGATAAATTGAATATTCGGTAGTTTCTGTTATTAAGTGTGCCGGTTAGCCATTGTGCCGAATCGGTAAGGCTGTATTGTATTGCTGCCTGATCTGTTTCTGCATTGGTTTTATCCAATATTAATAACGACCGGTTGAATGCACCGCCCTGGCCGCGTAAACGCAGGCGAGCGTCGGTATTAAACACAGCATCTATATTATATACAGGTGTGGCAGATGCTAAACCGATACCAATTAAACCGTTGCCTGTAATACGCATGCGCTCTGTAGCCGCGGTTCCAAAGCTTATAGGGTGATTTTCGAGGTTGGTAATGCGGGCAGCACCCTGCACATCGCTTTGGCCAATAACAAAACCATTTGATGGGCCTGTGCCTGTTGTGTTAGATACTATTTGCAGTAATGCCGGAGTATTTGTAGCTGACTTAACAACCAAATCATTAACCGGTGAAGTAACATTTACACCTACTTTACCTTCCTGAGATATAATAACCCGTGGAGTAGCATTGGTGCCGATAGATACGTTTTGATTTTCGTAGTTCATTAATTGTATATCGCCGGTGTTAGTTGTTTGGCCTATTACAAAGCCATCGTACATACCGCCACCGGTTACTGATGAAACAAATTGTAACGATGCCGTGTCGAATGCATTAGCTATAACCAACTCGCGTAGCGGATTGGTAGTGCCAATACCTGTTTTGCCATTGGCTCTTATGCGCATACGCTCTATGTTGTTGGTTCCAAATAACAACGCTTTATTTTCCTGATTCATCAGCATGGCCGTACCAAAGGCTTCGTTCTGGCCAAGTAATAAACCATCTGTGGCAGTTTGCCCGGTAAGTGCACCTGCTATTTGTAAAGTTGTTGGCGAGCCGGTTTGAGTAACCAATACAAGGTCTCTTTCCGGTGTTGAAGTACCTATACCTACTAAGCCATCTTTAGTAAATCGTACACGCTCGT
>JBJOOW010000347.1:0-6738 GCA_046051095.1 Bacteroidota bacterium
AGTGGCAATAACTTTTATCAGATATACCTTGCCACACAGGATTGCGGCGCTACTACAGTAGGCAAGGTTAAGAAGATAACCAGCAGTAAACCTAACGGTAAGTTTCACGATGGGCCGGTTACATTTTTTAAAGGTACCAACGAGCTGATTTTTACCCGCAGCAACTATACCGGCAGTACCGCTAAAACTGCCGGCGACCACCGTACTGTAAAGCTGAAGTTGTACTCCATGATGTACCCTGCGCAGAAAAACAAACTGGTTTCGCTGCCGTTTAATAATGATGATTACAGCAACGCCCACCCGGCACTTAGCCCCGATGGAAAAACACTTTATTTCAGCAGCGACCGCATAGGTGGCCAGGGTGGTACCGACCTGTATGTTACCGTACGCGACCAGAACGGTGTATGGACAGAACCTAAGAACCTGGGTGCAGTTATCAATACCCGTTTTGATGAGAAGTTTCCGTACATAGGTTACGATGGTACGCTTTACTATGCATCTAACGCATTAGATGGTTTAGGCGGCCTTGATATTTATAAAACGAAATTTGAAAAAGGACAGTGGACTAAACCAGAGAACCTGGGTGCACCGGTTAACAGCAGCAACGATGATTTTACGTTTATAATGGATAGCACCAATAAGTACGGCTACTTTGCCAGCAACCGCCCAAACGGTAAAGGCGATGACGATATATACCACTTTACCTTTGATGAAAGTAAACTTGACTACAAAGTGATAGTAAAAGTGGTGAACGCAACTACCAACGAACCTATACCGTTAGCATCGCTGGGTATAGATTGCCGTAGCCAAAGCCCCGAAAACACACTGGTAGATAAAACCGGCGAACGCGAACTTACGCTTAAAGGAGGCAAGCCTTGTACTATACAGGTAATGAACACGGGTTACAAAAGCAACAGTACCGAGGTAAGTTATAGAGACAAAAACACTACTATTACTGTGCCGCTGCAACCTAACCTGATAAAACTGGTAGTTACACTTAAAGAAAAAGACAGCCAGCAGCCCATACGCGATGCCGCCCTGCATTTGGCCCAAACCGGTATGCCATCTACAAGTAATGTAACTAACGAGAATGGTATTATGCAAACTACCATTGCTGCAGGCACGTACACTATCTCTTCGCCCGATTATCCTTCTATCAGCGCTACGTTTTCGGAAAAAGATATTGACCCTGCAACCGGCGAGGCAAAGCTTAACTTTTTTGTGCCTCGCGAAGAGTTGATAATAAACGTACCGCTTACCGCCAACTGTTTTACCAATACTATTACTGTAACAGATTTGGGCACCGGCGAGAAAAGCGAGATAAGCCCTAACGAACATGGCGAAGTAAGGCTGGACCTGAAGATTAACACCCGCTACATAGTAGAACACGATGGTAAAGCAGATACATTCTCTACCGTTGGTTTAAAGCCGGGTATGAATGTAGAAGGCACCTGCAAATTTTATGTGGGCCAAACCTGGCTTGTACGCGATATTTATTATGACTTTAATAAATGGAATATACGCGCCGATGCCGCCAAAGAACTGGATAACCTGGTACGCGTAATGAAACAAAACCCAGCACTGGAAATTGAGCTGGGTTCGCATACCGATTGCCGCGCCAGTGCCAAATACAACGTAGTACTATCTGCCCGCCGTGCCCGCTCGGCGGTAGATTATATAGTTAAGAAAGGTATTAAAGGCCGCCGCATACTGGCTGCCGGTTATGGCGAAACATTAATTATTAACGGCTGTATTTGCGAGCCAACCAACGAATCGCCTTGTAACGAGAGCCAGCACCAGGCTAACCGCCGTACCGAGGTTAAAGTGCTGAAGTATTAATACGTAAACGCATTAAACAAAAAAGGCGCAACCCCGGTTGCGCCTTTTTTATTGGTTATGGTAGTTGTTACTCTTCGCCTTTGTTCTTTTTGCCTAAGCGATCGGCGGCATCGTTAGCAGTACTGATAAGTAAATCGTAGTTGCTTGTTTTTTCCTGTATATCGGCTTTGCTGCCTGCGCTATCGGCCGGTTGAGATTGTAACGATTTCTTTTTATCGCCAAATATTTTGGCTATGCGCTTAAGCGAGCCTTTAGCAGCGCCCACCAGAAAATGGTTATCGGTAGCCATGCCCTGCTCTTCTATAGTTTTAATGCCCTGTAGTACTATGTTCTTATCCATACGGGTAAGGTAGTTGGCGTAGTAGTAGAACAACGAGTACTTGCCAAAACCTGCTGCAGTGCGCAGTTTGTTTTCGAAATATTGCTGGTAACTTTCGTCGCCCTCTTTGGCATATACATCGGCTACGCTACCGGTAATGTTGCTGTTATCGGTGTTCTCAAACTGTTTGGCTATTTCCAGTGCGCGTTTACTATCAACACCATTAATTGCTTTAATTGCTGCAGCAGCAACTTCGTACGAGCTATCGCCAACGGCAGTTTCGTAGTATGGTTTGTATTTAATATTATCGGTAGCCTTGCTTAGCTTAAGTATAGCCGAGCGCCTAACCGATGAAACCTTATCGGTATTAATAATACCGGCCAGTATGTTCAGCAGGCTGTCTTTATTTTCTTTAGGTATGTACATTTCATCTACCGCAAACTGGCGCAGGTATTCGGCAGGGTCGTTGAGTGCCGCTAAAAACGTTTGGCGGGCAGGTTCACTTGTTTTAACCACTTCCGAAAGTTTCTGTAATGCCTCGTATCGCTGTACATACAGCGGCGCGTTCTGATACTGGAAAATGTAGTTCTCTGTAGTTTTGTTTTCGGTCTTCTCGCAAAGCACTACGCGCTCGGCATCTATATCAATCAAATCGGGTTTGCCATAGTTTTTAAATGCAAACACCTGATTCTTTTTGGTAAGTGTTACGTTGTAGCTGTTTATTACTTTACCATACCACACATCTATACGGAAAGGCAACTGATAGGTAAGCGGTTTTTCGGTATTGTGTTTTTGTTCAACCGTTACATATACGCTATCGGCATCGTAGCTGTAGCGTACATTAAGCACCGGGTGGCCCGAGTTATAAAACCACTCGTTAAAAAACCAGTTCAGGTCTTGCCCGGTTACCTCTTCAAATGCCAGGCGTAGCTGGTGCATCTCTACCGGTTTAAACTGGTTTGCTTTCAGGTAGGTTTCTATACCTTTAAAAAAGGCATCGTCGCCAATTGTTTTGCGCAGGTAGTGTAGCAACAGGCCGCCTTTTTCGTAGCTGTGGCGGTCGAACATATCCTCGCGGTCGTCGTAGTAAAAACGAACCAGGTCTACGTTTTTCTCTTTCGCTTCTGCTAAGTATTTTTCGTAGTTCAACTCCTGTTTATAATCGGCATAAGCACGGCCGTATTTGTATTCGTTCCAAAGGTATTCGCCGTACGTAGCAAACGATTCGTTAAGAGGTATGTTGCTCCAGCTTTCGCAGGTAACCAGGTCGCCAAACCACTGGTGAAACAACTCGTGCGATACTACATCTTCATACGTTTCGTCCAGCAACTCGCGGCTATCGCGTTGTATAAACTCGCCATGCAGGGTAGCCGATGTATTTTCCATAGCACCGCTTACATAGTCGCGTACTACTACCTGCGAGTACTTAGGCCACGGATAATCGAAACCAAGCTTTTGCGAGAAGAACTCCATCATCTCGGGCGTGTTACCAAAAATCTGTTTGGCATACGGTGCGTATTTAGCTTCTACATAATAGTTAACCGGTACATCGCGCCACATGTTACGTACTATAGTAAAATCGCCCACTGCCATCATTACCAGGTAAGGTGCATGTGGCAGGTCCATTTTCCAGTAATCGGTAACCAGGCTATCGTTTACAGGTGTAGATGAAACAAGAACACCGTTGCTTAGTGAAACGTATTTCTTTAAATGGGTAATGTAAATCTCGTCAGTAAACTTCTGGTTAGGTTTATCGATAGTAGGGAACCAGCACGAGTTAGATTCAGTTTCGCCCTGTGTCCAGATCTGTGTTGGCTTATTGGTATCGGTGCCCAGCGGGTTAATAAAGTACAGGCCTTTATCTTCCATAATAGCGGCACTGCCACCTTTGGCACGTTCTTCGGGTTTAGCGGTATAGTCTATGTATACAGTTAGCTTTTCGCCGGCCTCGTACTTTTTGTTTAGCTGTATTTTAAGCTGCAGCGAATCGTAGGTGTATTGCAGGCTTTCGCGCTGGTTGTTGCCTGTTACCAGGCTTACCTCGTGTATATCAAACTGTTTGGCATCAAGCGTTAGCGAATACTGTGGGTAAAAGTGCGGCTTAAGTGTAATGGTAGCCTTGCCATTAAGATATTGTTTTTGATAGTTGAAACCTACTTCGAGTTTGGTGTGTATCAAATCAAAATCTTTGGTAGCCGATGCACGGTAGGGGTTATCGCGCGATGCGGTTATTTCAATAGTATCTAAGTATACGGTATCGGCATTTTTGCCTTTACGGTTTTTGTTAGTGGTAGAACACGATGCAACAACACTAAGCGCCACAGCCACTATAAGCAAGCGGTAATACATTCTTGAATTTTTATGAGTGCCAAATGTAGCAAAAGCACCGACCTTGTAGGTTATGCACCCACAAGGCCGGTTGGGTGCCTGCCTGTTAAGGATTTACAAAAACCCTGTTAAGGCCGGCCCAGTGCTTGTGCTCGTTGGTATAATATAAATAGGCACAGCTGGCGGGGGCATCGTATTCGCCTGGTATTTCGGCTTTTAGGTCAAGGTTTATTTGTTTCTGTTCGGCAGGGGCCAGGCAGCGGTAGTAGCAGGCTATGTTGTTGCCTACCACCTCATAAAAATCTATAATACCCTTTTCCTGTAGTTGTTTTAACTGCCATGGCTGTGCACTGAAACCGGCAGGTATACCCAGTATTGCCATGGTCATAGGTTGGCCCTGGGCGGTAGTATTTTTCAGCGTAGCCGATAGGCGCAGTGTTTCGCCTACCTTAACCTGTTTGGCCGATAAGCTGGTTTGCAGGTTAACCACACACTCCTTACTGCTTTCGGGTAGTGTGGTGTTGTAGCTTACATTAACCGAGTAAGGTAATGCCTGGCGGCAACCTGTAAAGCGCACTTCTATTTGCTGTTTGCCGGTTAGTATGTATTGCTCTAACCCATCTATAGTAATGTTGTTGCGTTCGCCTTTGGCAAAATCTTTATGTGCTACTGTTTTGTCGTTTATCAGTACCTCTATAGTGCCGGCTTCATCGGTGCGTTTGCTAAATTCGGCATAGCGGGTAAGTGCTTTAAGCGCCAGTATGGTTGCCTGTGTAGAGCCAAAGCCACCGTAGCCACTGCGCGCACCTACCAGGTATTTTACAGCACTGCTTATAGCCTGTACATCGGGGTTGGTGGCTTTTAGCATTGCCAGTAATATTAGTGATGTTGTTTCGGTTGTAAGGCTTTGGCCAGTACTACGTGTAATAGAGTGTTTTTTACCTGTCCAGAAACCTACTTCGCCGCGGCTGTTTATTATACGTGCCACCATTTCATCGCCACGGGTTTTTTCGCCCAGGTTATATAGTGCGTTGGCGCATAGTGCCATGGTATACGGGTCGCCGTTTTTGCGGGCTTCTTTTTCTACTGCGGCCAGTTCTTTAGTTATATCCTTATAACCGGCTTCGCTAAGGGAGTATACTATGTAGGCATTGGTTACATCTTCATCGGCAGCACCAAACGAATCGAGTGCGCGTGGGTTCTTTTTAAAGCCGCCATTGCCATCGCGTTTATTAAGCAGCAGGTTAACGGTGCGGTCAATCATTTTTTCGTCAACACCGGCGTATACGTTTTTCATATCCACAAACTCCATCAGGCCATAGGCGGTAAGTGCTTCGTGTGCCGGCGCGGCACCAAACCATTCGTAGCCGTTCTCTTTGGTTTCGAAGGCTACCAGTTTTTTATAGCCATCATCCAGCAGTTTAGTGGCACGGGCGTGTAGTTTAGGGTCATCTATTTTCATAGAATTTAAATACTGCAACACCATAATGTTAGGATAATTGGATGATGAAGTTTGCTCAAAACAACCGTAAGGTTCGCGCAGTATAGATTCTACTCCACTCATCAGTTCGCTCATTATATTAGGGTAGGCACTAAAGGTTACTTTCATAGAGCCGGGTACCACATTTACCGGATTGATGACAGATGATTTTTCAAGCTCCTGTCCGCTGAACGATATGCCGGCAGGAAAGCCTTTTGCCACTACCTGTATATTGCGTGTAATGGCATCGGTAAACGCAGGCGATGTAAATTTTATCTGTATGCTGCCGTTGCCTATGGTACTGCTGGCTATGGCCTCCAGATATAGCAGTTTTGATTGACCAGCCGGTATAAGTACGTTGCCCGATTTGGTAGTTACCATTAACTGGTTGCCGGTGCTTACCTGCAGGTTGCCATCGGCATCTTCATCGGTATTGTTTTTAATAAATACCGGTATCATCATTTTATCGCCGGCTACTATTTCGGTTGGTAGTTTGGCATCCAGCACAAAAGGCAGGTTGGTGCCAAAGTTGGTTTCGGCATGGCCAATAGAGCCATCATCGCCAAAGCCTTCTACGGTGGTACGGAACGATGAGACAAGATCGTTGGCAATAAACTCAACCTTTGCGCGGCCGCTGTAATCGGTAGTTACGTGCCCGTTCCAGTATAGGGTAGTGGCAAAATCGTTGCGGGTAGTATCGGTAGTGTTGTATTTTCTTTTCGGAAACTGCTTAGCCCTGTAAAACGTCACCTGGTTCTGCGCTGCTATTTTT
>JBJOOW010000348.1:0-3093 GCA_046051095.1 Bacteroidota bacterium
TATTTATTGCTCACTCATTTTTAATACTTCTTCCCATTCTTCTTCGGTAACCGGTTGTACACTCAGTCGCGATATACGTACCAATGCTATCTGAGTAAGTTTTTTATTCTTCTTAATTTCAGCCAGTGTTACAGGGCGTTTTAGTGTGCTAACGTACTGCACATCTACACACACCCAGGCAGTATCATCTGTTGTAGGGTCCTGGTAGGCTTCTTTAATTACTTTGGTTACGCCAATAACCGATGGCTCGCCGTTCATACTTTCGTAAAAGAAAAGCAGGTCGCCCTTTTTCATGGCTTTCATGTTATTGCGGGCAGCATAGTTCCGCACGCCGTTCCAGAAGGTTTTTTTCTCCTTCTTCATCAGTTCAAACGAGTAGGTCTCAGGGTCTGACTTTATTAGCCAATATTGCATTTGTTCAGATTTTATTATTCAGAATTGGAGCGAATGTAAAAAGACTCTATTTAAAGTCATACTGTCAAATTCCCAATCAGGTTAAACGCCTGTTAAGCATACACTGCATATTTATATAAAGTTAATTTCGCCCCATATATTTCTGTGTATGGCGCAAAGCATATTGTATCTTATTACCGGTTTTATTCTTTTCGAGTTTGTACTTAGCAAAACACTATCGTGGCTAAACCTTAAAACATGGGATAAGCCTCTGCCAGCCGAAGTGGCTGACCTTTATGATGCTAAAAAGTATCAGGAAGCCCGCGATTATGCATACGCCAACTACAAAGTGGGCACCATTACATCTGTAATTATGCTCGTTATCAGTCTGTCATTTTTATGGTTAAAGGGCTTTGCCTGGGTAGATAATATAGCCCGTGGCATCACCGATTCAGCTATACTACAGTCGCTCATTTTCTTTGGTATTATAGGCGTGGCTTCAAGCTTAATAGGACTGCCGTTTGAGGTATACGATACCTTTGTGGTAGAAGAGAAGTTTGGTTTTAATAAAACCACCCCGGCAACCTTTGTAATGGATAAGTTGAAAAGCCTGCTGCTGGCCGTGGTAATAGGTGGCGGCATACTTGCGTTACTTACGTTTTTATATGGCCTGTTAGGCAATAAATTCTGGATTGCAGCATGGCTTGTTGTTGCAACCTTTACCATATTGTTGGCAATGTTCTACACCAACCTGTTGTTGCCTTTATTTAATAAGCTTACTCCGCTTGAAAGTGGGCCGCTGCGCGATAGTATAGAGGAGTATTCGCGTAAGGTACAGTTTCCTTTAACCAACATACTGGTAATGGATGGCTCTACCCGCTCTACCAAAGCCAATGCATTTTTTAGCGGGTTGGGTAGTAAAAAAAATATAGTACTATACGATAACCTGGTTAACGAAATGAGCATTGATGAAATAACCGCCGTACTGGCGCACGAGGTTGGTCACTATAAAAAGAAACACATACTGCAAAGCATGGTTATATCGGTAGCGCAGATGGGTATAATGTTTTTTGTATTTGGCTGGCTGGCTGCCCTGCCTGTAATGGCCGAAGTGTTAGGTGCTACCCAAAACTCGTTTCATTTATCGCTGGTAACCTTTTCAATGTTGTTTGCTCCCATATCGCTGGTTACCGGTTTGCTGATGAATGTATTTAGCCGTAAAAACGAATACGAAGCCGATAACTACGCTAAAGATACTTATGCTGCTACGCCACTCATTACTTCGCTCCGCAAAATGTCGGTTAACCACTTAAATAACCTACAACCGCATCCGGCGTATGTGTTTTTTAATTATTCGCACCCTACTTTATTACAGCGGATGCTTAACCTGCAAAGCTAAGACCTTTGTATTATTGATAATTGATAAATTGGTTATTGATAATTAGTTGTATGGGTTACAAAGCTACTTTAGCCAAACTTGCTGCCAATGTGCTGGCCCCCGGTATTTACCGCGAGCAGAAGAATGCATTGACAATACAACAACGTGTACTGCAATATCTGCTTAAAACAGCGGCTAATACTGCCTTTGGTAAGGCGCATAACTTTGCAGCTATTAAAACCTACAATGATTTTAAAGCTGCCGTTAAGCTTTATGATTATGAAGACCTGAAACACTATGTAGAGTTAATTGCCGATGGCCGACCCGATGTGCTATGGCCGGGGCTGCCATTATATTTCTGCAAATCATCAGGTACTACATCGGGTGTTAAGTATATACCGGTTACTAAGCTGCAGATAAATGAAATGATACGGGCTGCCCGTAACTCGTTGATGCTGTATGTGGCAGAAACAGGCAATGCTGCTTTCTTCGACCACAAAATGATTTTTCTGCAAGGCTCGCCCGAGCTGGATATGCATGGCAAAATACTCAGCGGCAGGCTTAGCGGCATAGTTTACCACCATGTACCTTTTTATGTAAACCGCAACCGTATGCCCGGCTATGCTACTAATTGTATAGAGGACTGGGAAGAGAAAGTAGATGCCATAGCCCGTGAAACACTGCGCGAACGCATGAGCCTGATAAGTGGCATACCACCCTGGGTGGTTATGTATTTTGAACGGCTGAAACAGCTGAGCGGTAAGCAGTTTATTAAAGATATTTTCCCCGATTTTAAGGTGTTTGCCTATGGTGGCGTTAACTACGAACCCTACCGCCAACAAATGGAAAACCTGATAGGTTTTAAAATAGACTCGGTAGAAACCTACCCGGCCAGCGAAGGCTTTATCGCCTATCAGGATACACAAACCCAGCCAGGTTTATTGCTGAATGTAAATGGTGGTATATTCTACGAATTTGTAAAGGCAGACGAAGCCCACAACCCTGCTGCCAAACGCATTTGGTTACAAGATGTAGAGATTGGCGTAAACTATGCCCTGATACTAAATACTACTGCGGGCCTGTTTGGCTACAGCATTGGCGATACGGTTAAGTTTGTAAGCACTAACCCGTACCGTATAGTGGTAACAGGCAGGGTTAAGCATTTTATATCGGCTTTTGGCGAGCACGTAATAGGCGAGGAGGTAGAACAGGCCTTGCTTGCAGCCATGCGCGAAACCGGTGCAGGGGTTAGCGAGTTTACAGTAGCCCCGCAGGTAACACCCGCCAGCGGGCTGCCTTATCACGAATGGTTTATTGAGTTT
>JBJOOW010000349.1:0-5320 GCA_046051095.1 Bacteroidota bacterium
ACAAGTAATAATTTTGCCTGAAGGTTCCGCTGTAGCTATCCAGATTAACCAGCGCATTATTAAATGCCAGCATCCATAAAAACCTGTCAATATCAGCAATTGAGTTAAACACCTCGAAATGGTTATTAAGCGTATCGCACAAATGAAACAAATCACTCCAACCAGTATCCGATTTTAATTCATACTTTGTATTGTAGTTAGCTTCTGTAGTGCCGCTATATTCCAGATTTGAACCATTACCGCCACCAGGGCTTGAGCCCGGTGGATTACACTTAACAAAGGTGTACTTACTACTGTAATATTTATCCAGCAAAAAGCGGCTATCAATGCTCTCCGTATTATTCATAATGCCATAGTAATTGCCGTTGATATACACCCGGGCAAAATTACTTTTGGGAGCATCCATATACTGCCTTAGTATTGCATAACTTAACGGCTCACGAATCATAGAATTATCACTGTATCCGTTACCTAGTTTTATATCCTCATAGCCCTGATAATCCTGCGAAACGTATTCATCCAGCTTAATGTGTAACGGGTTTTTACTGCGGCCAGCATCGTACGAACTATTCCCTTTATACCGTACACCACAATTACTAAATGTAGTGCCGTTTATAATAACCGAATCGGCCATTATGTAATCCTCTGCACCGGCGTAGGCTGTATCCATACGGTAATCCCAATCGGAATAACCAAAGAATATCCGAATATCCTGTATTGTGCTCAAATCGTAAAACGACTGAGCCCATACATTACTACACACACAAACCAAAAACGTTACAATTAAACTTCGCATTAGTTACTATTAACGGGTTATTACAAATTGTTTGTGTATACGCTGGCCATTTACCAAACCAATTGCCATTATGTACGAACCGGCCGTTAAATTATCTGTATAAATGATTTTGCTGTTTCTATCTGCAACAACTTTACGGCCTGTATTATCATATATTTCTATTGTAAAATCGCCCACCAAAGCTGCACCATTCAGCATTACCACATCAGCCGCAGGGTTAGGATATAGGTTAACAGCATTACCCATCTCAACATTGGCTATACCTGCGGTAGTCTGTATGTATTCAAATCCTTCCGACAGTGGAGACCCACATCCGTTTTCATCTATAACCTGCACCTGGTACGAACCATTCAAATCCGGGTCTAACACCTGGCCGGTACCAGTAGGTATTATTGCCCCATAATAGTACCATTGGTTATTTGTAGCCGATGAAGAAACCAACAACGTATCGTTCTGCGTTATGGTTGGCTGTGCAGGTAGCGCCAGTACAGTTACTGTAAATGTAACAGCCACACTATTTACCCCATCCGAAACGTTTACAATATACGTAGTAGTTACAGTTGGTGTAACATACGGATTGTTGATGGCAGATGTAAAACCGGCAGGCGCTGATGTCCAGCTATAGGTATAACTACCCGTACCGCCAGATGCTGTTACAAAAAGCTGAGTTGTTTCGCCATTGCAAATAGTAGTATCAGTAGCAGATACCGTTGCCGATAACGCGCCCCCTGTAACAGTAACCACCACATCGGCAGTTGCAGAGCAACCACTAACGTTTGTAACGGTTACCGTATAAGTTGTAGTAGTAGCAGGAGAAACTGTAATGCTTGCGGTGTTACCGCCATTGCTCCAGTTGTAACTACCCCCACCGGTAGCAGTTAACGTAATTGAACTACCAAAACTAACCGACACATCATTACCGGCATCGGCAACAGGTATTTGATTAACTGTAATACTTACAGATGCAGTTGCAGTGCTATTTCCATCAGACACGGTTACAGTATAAACTGTGCTTGCTGTTGGAGTAACGGTAGGGCTTTGCTGTTGAGATGAAAAGCCAGCGGGATTTGATGACCATGAATAACTGTACGTGCCACTTCCGCCACTACCCGATGCACCTAACACAACAATATCGCCATTACAAATAGTACCGGCATTTGCCGAAGCTGTAGCGCTTAACGAACCACCCGTAACATTCACCGTAACCTGATCGGCAGCAGTACAGCCGCTGGCACTGGTAACAGTTACTGTGTAAGTGGTTGTTGTAGCGGGCGACACTGTAATACTTGCACTGGTTTGCCCGGTGTTCCACGAATAGGTAGCACCACCAGTAGCAGTAAGGGTTGTACTGCTGCCACTGCTTATATTCACATTGTTACCTGCATCGGCTGTTGGGGCCGGGTTTACGCTTACAGTTACAGTAGCTGTGGCAATACAGCCAGCTTCTAACGAGGCTGTGACTGTATATGTAGTTGTAGAAGTAGGCGACACTGTTGCGTTTTGCGTGGTTTCGCCAGAAGACCATGTATAAGTATAGGTACCTAAACCAGTAGCGGTAGAGCTTAATTGAACCGACTGCCCAACACAAATACTTGCAGATTGCGCCATAGCAGTTAATGATGTGGGACCATTAATGTAGCAGTTAGTATATCGGTGGGCCTGAGGGATGGTACCTGTGGTTGTGTAAGTCCACAACTGAGTGCCAGAGGCATCTATTTCGTATACCTTACCAGATTGTGCCACACATACTAGCTGATTTCCATTTGGGTATTGTTCTGAATTACCCATGTTGCTATTGTGGCCATTGCAGGCGTGACGATAATCATAGGTAGTAGGACCATAAGGCTGGCCTGCTGTTTTGGTATAGTTATAACCACTTAATGGAGGATTTACCATATCTACACAGCTTTGGCTGTTAGATATACCATTGTTATTATAACCCACTAAATATCCTGCCCTCGGGCAGCCAACTGGCACCCAATGTGCATCGTGCACTGTCTTGAAATTAGCTGTACCACTACCGCCATAGGCCAGCGGGTTACCCCAACGGTATAGTATATCGCCGCCTTTGCCTGCATTACCGCCTGTATGGCCGGCAGCTTCGGCCGTTGTAGTGCTGTGGTCTATTACATAAAACTCATTCATGTTATGTGAGCTAACCACTATCTGGTCTAAAGCAGCATTATAATCAAGGCCATTCATGTGCAGCCAATCCGAGTTATTACTGGTATTCAGATAATTAATATTCAGTAGTTGCGGGTTATCTACTAATGACGTAACATAGTTGGCACCGCTTGAGTTTGTGTTTTGCATCAGGTGGTCCCAGGCGTGCCACTCCCAAACAGTATTGTAAGTATTTAACCCGGTTTGCTGTAGCTCAACAATTTTATCGGGCCACATAACGTGGCTAACCGAACTACCGGCAGCAGTAACCTGCGAGGCCGTCTTTGACTCCCATGCTATTACCATTACATTACCGTTTGGCATAGGCAACACATCATGGTGCATGCAATAACTAGATGTAGAGTATGTAACGTCCCAAAGTATTGTACCCGTCCACGAAACTTTTTGAAAACGGCCTGTAACGCCGCCCCCGTTAAATGAGTTTCCGCTGGCTGTAACTGTTCGCAGTAACACACCGCCCGGCAACATATACGATGAATAGCCTGTGTTACCCGTTAATGAACTCCAGGTTTGGTATACGTTACTGTTAGTGTCTATAAGCCGTGCTGTTGATTGATTTTGAACGGCAATTAGTGTATAGCCATTGTACTGTTGGGCAGTTAACCCCAAAACCATAAAAATGGAAGCTATCAGGGGGAGCAGTATTTTTTTCATAAAAATCATGGGTTTTAGAATTGTGGATGCAAATATTCGGGTTGGCTGCCTGGCAAGCGTTACACAATTGCCGAAAAGAGTTATAAAATTCTTAATACAGTATTAACTATTTCCTAACTATCAGGGGGGGGTAGGCTTAAAAAGGGCCAGCGCTTTGCGCTGACCCACACACAGAAAACCCCAAAAGCTAAAACTCAGCAGTCATCATTTTACACTGGCGGAATACGCCATTGCTGTTTGATACCTGTAACTGATATATATAATTTGAACGGGCTATACCCAAAGCCGAAACGTCTAAAGTAAGCGTGTGTTCTCCCTGGGCAAGCGTGCCTTTATTAATGGTGGCTACTTTGCGCCCTTGCAGGTCGAACAGGTCTAACTGCACCTGCGCAGGGCTAATTAAAGTAAATGGTATGTTGGTCTTACCTGCGTAGGGGTTAGGAAAATTCTGCCCCAATTTAAACTGTCCTCCCGTTTCGGGCTCAAGGCTGGCAAGCCCGGTAGTCGTGCCTGTGCCCTGTACGGTAACCTCCAGGTAAGCATCATATCCACCCGTAGTTGCGTTAGGTGTAAGAGTCGCTAATTGATAATTGTACCCGTCAGAAAAAATATTGTCAGATGCAAACGTCATAGGGTCAGCACCTTTAGTATACACCGATGAGTTCGCGGCATATATGGCATTCTTGGTAGCAATATCGAAACTCATTTGCGATATTGCAGCATACACAGAACTTACATATACCTGAAAGTGAATGTGGCATATGCGCCCGCTGTACCAGCCCGGAAAAATGGTAACAAATTCAACCTCGCCATTCGCATCTGTCATTTGATAGCCACGCAGGTAAGTTAAGCCGGCTTGCCCCGGGTTCATGCTATTATCGTACCCCGAATAACTGCCATCTTTATCGCAATGCCATATATTAACCCTAACATTAGGCAAAGCGGCACAATTGCTATCGCCCAGTATTTTCATTTTTACATTTAACTGCACACCTGCCCTATCTTCTCTTACATCCTGCCTGAAAAAGGTTGTATTAGCAGTAAGATCTAATGGAAATGGGCCTGCTGTTTCGGTTGGTATTATAACACAACTGCCGGCCTGCTGTAGCTGATAAGCCGCAGCTTTAACTTTACTTATAGGTAATACTGATGCAAGGCCAGCAACCCCTAATCCTTTCAAAATATCTTTCCTTTTCATAAGCCCTCGTTTATTTTGTTATGCAACAAAAGTAAATCGGGCTATCAGCCAAATCGTTACAGAATTAATGGAAAGAGTTACAATTTTCTATAGTAAAAGAAAAAGGGGGCCGGCACCCCCGTACCGTCCCCCCCACAGACTAAAAAAACCATTATGAAACTACACTATGAAATGCAACTGCAAGCAATCGCACAGCAAAGATGTAGCGCCAGGAAGTTCGTTACAAACTTTTGCGGTAAATGAATATTATTAAGCGGTATTTGAACAACGAAGCCTCCCTTCTATTCTAAAGCTATGCTTTAAACACTTTGAAAAAATCTTCTTCGTAACTGCTACCAATAGGTATTTCGGTGCCCGATACAGTTATAACTTTATTGCGCACATTATCTATCCTGGAGAAAGGAATGATAAATGAACGATGTACTCGTATAAACTCCTTGGCAGGCAGCTTTTCCATAATTGATTTCATGGTCATACGGGTTACAATC
>JBJOOW010000350.1:0-3161 GCA_046051095.1 Bacteroidota bacterium
AATTGGAAACTGTACAAACCATATTAGAAAAGCAATTTGGCAAGCTATGGGTGGTACACCGTATTGATAAATTTACCAGCGGCGTGCTGTGCTTTGCCCGTAACGAGCAGGCCCACCGGCATATGTCGCTTCAATTTCAGAACCACCAGGTAAAAAAGGTATACATGGCTATTGCCGGCGGTAAAATGCAGGCACCTCATGGCGAAATAAACGAGCCTATAGCTGAAAACATGGCCCACCCCGGCACTATGCTGGTACACAAGCGCGGTAAAGAGGCCCACACTATTTATGATGTAGTAGAAGAGTTTAAGCATGCCACACTGCTTAAGGTTGAAATTAAAACCGGCCGCACGCACCAGATACGGGTTCACCTTGCTTACATAGGTAACCCTTTACTGGTAGATGAGATATACGCCAAACGCGATGCTTTTTATTTCTCTACCCTTAAGCGTAATTATAAAACCACAGCCGAGCAGGAACGGCCTACCATAGCCCGTTTAACCTTGCACGCCTATCAGGTAAGTTTTACCCACCCTGCCACCGGCGAGGTTGTTACATATACCGCCCCACTACCTAAAGACCTTGAAACGGTGTTGAAACTGTTGCGCAAATACGATTTGTAAGCGGTTATTATTTTCAAAAAATCTTACCATGTTTGGTAGATAAAACATGATTATGAAAAAAATCGGATATCTGCTGATACTATTTGTGTTGTTGCAGGCCTGCAAGCGCCGCACCGAAACAGGTAATACTACTGTTGTTGATGCCAATGCTGTAAAGACTTTTGAGGCTTACAGAGAACAATTTGTAGATAATTTATGGCAGATGTATCCGGGCTGGGCAACAGGGGTTGGCTACCACAAGTACGATTCGGTATTACTGATACCCGATGCCAAACAACGGGCGGTTGAACTGGCTTTTGCCGATAGTGTAGATGCTGCGCTTAGCGCAATATCCTTCGATAAACTGGATGCCAACTGCAAAACCGATTACCGGTTAATACAGAATTTTACCCGTGGTATCCGCTTTAGCATTAACGAATTTAAAAGCTACGAGTGGGACCCTTCTAACTATAATATTGGCGGCGCATTGTTTGATGTGATTGATTATAAACAAGCAAAACTGGATGATAAGCTCCGCGCGCTAACTGCCAAGCTTGCCAATGCACCGGCATATTACAAAGCCGCCAAAGCCAATATTAATAAGCCAACGTTAGAACATACCCAGCTGGCGATAATGCAGAATGAGGGTTCGTTGTATTTTTTTAATTCTGTTTTTCCCGATTCGCTTAAAGCTTCGGGGTTAACGGTAGCCGAAAAAGAGGCCTTTAATGCCCGTGCGCTGGCGGCTAAAAATGCTATGTTAGGCTATGTAGACTGGTTAAAGAAAACGTACCCGGAGAATAATAAAACAGTCTTCCGCAGCTTTAGAATAGGTGAGGAGTTGTATGGTAAGAAGTTTCTGCTGGATGTAGACTCGCGTTACACCGCCAACGAGATGTATGCCAAAGCAGAAGAACGTAAAGCTTACCTGCATACCGAAATGGCACGCATAGCAGCAGAGCTTTGGCCCAAGTATTTTGGCACCGAACCTATGCCCGGCGATGATAAAAGCCTGGAGCGTATTAAGCGCCTGATTGATACCATCAGCGTACAACACTGCAAACGCGATGAGTATATGGCAACTATAGAAAAGCAGTTGCCCGAGCTTACGGCTTTTATTAATGCACATCAGTTAATTGACCTGGATTCGACCAAGCCGCTGAAGGTGCGTAAAACACCCGATTATGCAGCCGGTGTGGCTGGTGCCAGCATTAACTCGCCGGGCCCTTACGATAAAGATGCTGTAACCTATTACAACGTAACCCCACTTACCAATTATAGCGATAAGGATGCCGAAAGCTACCTGCGCGAGTATAATAACTATGTATTGCAGATACTGAACATACACGAGGCTATACCCGGCCATTATACTCAAGGCATTTACGCCAACCGTTCGCCAAGTGTTATTAAAACCATTTTAGGTAATGGCGCAACAATTGAAGGCTGGGCGTGTTATGTAGAGAGAATGATGATAGAAGAAGGTTATAACCCATCGCCGGAAATGACACTGTTTTACTATAAATGGAACCTGCGCGAAACCTGCAATTTCCTTTTAGATTATAATGTGCATTGTAAGGGGTGGGATAAAGAAACGGCTATAAATTTCTTAACCCAACAGGCATTTCAGCAGGCTAAAGAGGCCAGCGAAAAATGGCGCAGGGCGCAGCTTACTCAGGTACAACTTACCAGCTATTTTACTGGTTTAACCGAGATATATGAGCTAAGGGAAGAGGTTAAAAAGCAGAAAGGCAGTGGTTTTAACCTCAAAACCTTTCACGAACAGTTTTTAAGCTATGGTTCGGCACCTGTTAAAGAAATACGCGAATTAATGCACCAATAAGTTGATAATATTCGTATTATTATTGTTGTATAGACAAACAAATTACCACTATCCCTATAAGTGATATGACAGATAAGAGTGGATTATTAACAATTCAGAAGTTTGTATTTCTGCTGGATGATTATCATTTCAGCGAGTATACGCAGTTGCTGGAGGCTGGTAATGCAGCCTTATCTCTTAAACTGGTTACTGCCATTCGCAGCAAATTGCCTGCGTTTGACACACACGAGGAGCTTTGCGTTAAAATTTATGATAGTATTAAGCAAAAACAGAACTTTAACCAGCTAAGTTCCTATACCTTTAAGCTATCGTACCTGCTGGGGCAAAACTACCCTAATTACCTTCACCACAATGTTACGTTGATTGAAAAGCAGGTAAATGAGGGGAATATTAAAGAGGCCAATTTCAGAGCAGATTGTTTGCAGGATATTGCTGAAGAAATAGAAGATTTTCAAACGCTTACTTTTGTACTTAAGTTTATGGTACAGCAGGCGTTTTTAACACGCGACTCGGTTACCGGGTTTAAGCTGTACTCGCAATTAGAGAAAGCCCTTAGCAACGAGCAAACATTTAACCGTATTATCAACTCGTTGCGTAACACGCTATATGTACCTTCCGAATCGAAGAATGCCGATACGCTGGCCAAGTTGAAAGAGTATTACAAAACTTATCATAACCACGATAGTGTTGCCATACGTATATTAAGTATGTACTCGTAT
>JBJOOW010000351.1:0-7146 GCA_046051095.1 Bacteroidota bacterium
CAGCCGTTGGCATCGTGTATAACTACGGTGTAAGTACCGCCGCTTACACCTGTTAAATCCTGCGTGGTAGCGCCGTTATTCCAAACATAGTTATAAGGTACTGTACCACCTGTAACGTCCAGATCAACATTACCACTTGCAGCACCTGCACATAGTACTGGTGTTGCGGCTATAGTTGATGACAGTTGGGTAGGCTCTGTAATAACCTGGCTGATATCTTTCTGGCATCCGTTAGCATCGGTAACTGTAACCGAATATGTGCCTGGTTGTATATTATAAATATCCTCAGTTGTAGCACTGTTGCTCCATGCAAAGCTATATGGAGGAACACCGCCGTTTGCAGTAATATCAATAGCCCCCGACGAATCGTTATAACACAACAGATTTTGATAAGAAGCAATATTTAAGAACAGCGGTAGCGGCTGGCTTAATGTTGCACCTATAGATGTAGTACAACCTTTAGTATCGGTAATTGTTGCATTATATGTACCGGCAGCTAAACCGGTAATATCTTCTGTGGTAGCGCCGTTGCTCCATAAATATGTATATCCGGGATTTCCGCCGCTTACACTGATATAGATACCACCGGTAGTACCACCGTTACACGCAATATTACCCACCGAGTCAATCTGCGCTTGTAGCTGCGCTGGTTGGGTAATTGTAACGTTTACAAAATCGGTACAACCTTTAGAGTCGCGCAGGGTTACTACATAGTTACCCGACGCCAGACCTGTAAAGGTAGATGTAGGCACAAACTGTACACCGTTAATTGAATAAGAGTATGGAGGAAGGCCGCCGGTTAACTGCACTGTTACAGTACCATCTACACCACCAAAACATGAAACCGGAGTTTGCGATACCAGGCTTGCATACACAGCGTAGGCAGTATCAAGAAATACAGATGAAGAGCTGGTACATGAATTAGCATCTACCACAAGTACGGTGTAGGTACCTGTCGCCAAACCACTAAATACATTACCTGGCTGAGATGGCCCACCATTTAATGAATAGGTGTATGGGGTTACACCACCAGTTACATTTACAGTAATACTACCATCAAATACGTTATCGCAGCTTGCATTTTGAGGCACTGTGGTATGTGCAAGTACTGCAGGTTCGGTAACAATTACCGGGTTACCAACAAAAGAGTTTACACAGGCAGAATCGTCGGTAATAGTAACGTTATAGTTGCCGGCCGTTAAGCCAGTAAACAAACCAGATAGCTGGTAAGTACCACCGTTTAGGGCATACTGCACATTGCCATTGGCAGATGACCCGGTAACAGTTATAGTACCGGTATTACCACCGTTACATAATACCGCAGTTGGTGTAGCTGTATTTACCTGTGGCAAAGCCAGTATTAATATAGTGCTGGTATTGCTGGTAGATGAACAAACACTTGAGGTAACTATACGATGGTAGTAAACCGTAGAACTTGTGAAAGGAGGATCGTAGCTAGCACTGTTTGCTCCGGAAACTATGGTCCAGGTAACACCATTAGTACTGGTTTCCCAGGCATAGCCATACGAACCAGTACCACCTGTAGGTGTAGTACCATTTATCACCACAGGATCGCCCGAACTACAGAAACGCTGATAAACATCTACCAAATTATTGTCGATTACCGGCACTACTGTTATGGTAACAATATTGCTGGTGCTGTTGCAGGCAGAAGAAGTGACCTCGCGCTGAAAATAGGTTGTTGCAGAAACTACACCTGGGTCGTAGTTTTGATTTACAGCGCCACCAATAGGGTTAAAGTTTACATTATCAGTACTTGAGTACCATTGGTACGCATAGATACCATTACCACCAGTAGGTGAAGAACCTATTAAAGCAGATGGGTCGCCACTACCACAGAAAATTTGGTCGGTAGAAATAGTATTTGAACCTATAGCCGGCAGTATGGTAATAGTAACCGGATTGCTGGCCAATGTACAGCTACCGCTGGTAGCTAAACGTTGAAAATATGTTGTACTGGTTATTAGGCCGGGAGAATATGTTTGAGCATTAGCACCTACAATCGTAGTCCAGTTAAATCCATCGGGAGATGACTGCCATTGGTAAGTAAATATACCGTTACCACCGGTAGGTACAGGCCCGGTAAGTGTAGATGGCGTGCCTGATACGCAATATACCTGACTGCTGCTAATGGTATTAACCGTGATAGGAGGAGTAATAGTAATAGTTACTATGTTACTGGTACTTGTACATGGCAGCGAACTTACATTGCGACGATATTGAGTTGTAACTGCCACAGTACCGGGAGAATAGTTAGCGGAAACTGCGCCGCCTATAGGCTGCCAGGTGCCGCCACCATCGGTGCTTTGCTCCCATGTATACGAATAGCTACCTGTGCCGCCTGTAGGTATTGTACCAATAATAGTAGCCGCGGTAAATGATCCACAAGATGCCTGATCAGCAGTTATTGTGTTATTGGTTAAAACAGGGTAAACTGTCATAGTAACATTATTACTGTTACTTGAACAAGTACCCGAGTAAACACCGCGGCGGTAAATTGTAGTTTGGGTAATTACAGGTGGATCGTAAGTAGCGTTAGTACTAGTACCCGATGCCACAGCCCAGTTAATACCGCCATCGGTACTCTCCTGCCATTGGTATGTAAATGTGCCGTTACCTCCAGCTAACGAGCCAGTAGCCGTAATTAAGGTTGGGTTGCCGGTACTGCAGAAGTTTTGATCGGCTGCTACTGTATTGCCGGTAATCACCGGTTCTATAGTAATAGTTGTAATGTTACTTGTATTGGCTGGGCAAACTCCACCCGAAACCACACGCCTGAAATAAGTTGTAGATGAAAGCGGGTTAGGCGAATAGTTTTGCCCGTTGGCTCCAGCCAGGTTTGAGTATGGCCCACCTATGTTAGTTGCCGATTCCCACTGGTATGAATAGTTACTATTACCGCCGGTAGGTAACGAGCCTGTTAGTGGTAGCGGACTACCGGTGCCGCAAAGCGTTTGGTTAGCGGCAATAGTATTGTTAGCCAGCGACTGCTCAACTACGTAGGTAAGTACATTTGAAGAATTATCACATCCACCAGCTGCTATAACGCGGCGTACTAATAAAGTTTGGGTAGTAGTAGTAGGATCGTATTGATAAGGTAACAGAGTAGATGAGCCAGATATCTGGGTTGTCCAGCTAGCACCACCGTTAGTGCTTGTTTCCCAGGTATAGCTCCAGGTTGGTAACGATACGCTTGGCGTGTTACCGGTAATAAGGCCCGGATCCCCACTGTTACAAAAAGGCCCCTGAGCGCCGCTTGGAGTGATTACGTTATTGGTAACAGGGTTAGATGAGGCAAATATCTGTATATCTTTAAAGCAAAGACCTTGTATACCACCGTTTGTACAATATACACGGTAGGTGGTATTAGTGGTTGGCGTAACAGTAATTGAAGCACCACTGCCCACAAATGTACCGCCCGAAGTATACCAGTTGTAACTACCACCAAATACAGTGCCGGTAGCAGATAAAGTAGCAGAACCACCAGCACAAACACTAAAGGTATTGGCGGTTACATTGGTTGGTATTGGCGAGCTCCAGTTAACAGCAATACGTGCCCCGTAGTTACTACCGCCGCCTATTGGCGGTGGGTTACCACCTGTGCCGTGGTTTTGTGTAAACACATCTGCCGTAAAAGTTGTTTGATTAGGAGCAGCAAAACGGTAGTTGAACGTATTGGTAAGTACATCATCATAGCAATAGTCATCGTCATCGCCTATACCAAAAACCGAGCATGTTTCGCATCCGCTTGCGCTACCGCAATCATCGCCGGTATACGAACCACGTATACGCAGATACTGAGGTGTAGAAGAAGTAATATTTGTACCTGTGGTACCATAAGTCTGGTCGAACAGGTTTACAACCGGATGGCTGGCAGCCTGGTCATCGCCT
Source organism: Bacteroidota bacterium (assembly GCA_046051095.1). Taxonomy (GTDB): domain Bacteria; phylum Bacteroidota; class Bacteroidia; order Chitinophagales; family LD1; genus Bog-950. The sequence continues at coordinate 3,913 of JBJOOW010000351.1, forward strand.
CCTTCAAACTGGGTACGCCAGCCAATATAGTTGCTACCTGTAAGGTATAAAAAGCCGTAGTCGTCGCGCCAAACCTGGCCATCCAGATCGGCATTATCGGCAGCATACCAGTAAAAGGCAGCCTCATCATTGGCAAACGGGTCTTCGAACTCCTGCACCCAGCTATCTAATACGTAAGGGCGTATACGCATACAGCCATCATTAATAAGCTGAGCATTCGAATATTGCACCGTACCCATTAACAACACCACCAGTGTAGCTGGCAAAAAGGTTAAACGGTTAAAAAACTTTATCATATATATGAATGTTTCGTGTTTTTATAATGAATTACTTACCCTGATATTTTTCACGCATTTCGGCAGGCGTGTTTTTAGTAAGCTCAAACTTGCGCTTAACATCTGCACGAAATTTCTCTACATTGAACCACTCCGGAAATTCGTATTGCGAACCATAAAGCGAGTTGAATGTCTCTGGCTCGAATACAAAATACCAGGCACGAATACTAAGCTGGTAGCTTAACTCGCCTTTTAATGATTTTGAATAAGCCTCGCGGTAAGGTTTTGTTTCGTGAAGTGGTGCTGCCAGAAATGCCGGTATAATAACCGGTTTAATGTAGCCTTCATAAAATGGATTAAGGGCTACCAGTTCTTTAGAGTTTAGCAGCTTTTCGTATTCTACCGGGTATAATTTAACCCAGTAGTCGAGCATGTACTCGTATGTCTTGGTATCCTCTACGGTGTTACCGGTAAGTTGCGGTTTAGGAAAGTGTGGCGCAAGTTCGGCCAAACGGGCATCGGTAATATTGCTATTGTGTACCCACTCCCATATACTGCTTTCAAATACATCGGGCTTAACGCCGTTGCTTAGGCCCAGATAATAGGCCGAAGGATTGGCTTTTTGTATCCCCTCTATTTTCCAGAAAGCGCTAACCTCTGTAGCATACTCTTTTTGCCATTTTTGCACTGCAGCAATAAATGATGCATCATCTTTAAAAGCATCGATTTGCGGAAAGTGCGGGCAGGTTTTGTAAATTTCAGTAAAAGCAACCTTGCTGCTTTCCATTAGCGAGCGCCAGCTTTGGCGGCTGGCATCTTGCGCAAATAACTGTGTACCGCTTAGTAACAGCAATACAAACAGCATGCGTACGTAATTCCTTACCATCATGTTTTTTTGTTTATCAGGGATAAATGACCTGCCCCCGGTAGTGTGTCGATACCGAAAACAAGGCTTCAAATATAACTTAACAGGGCAGAAAAAGAAGTAAACCCACAATTATATCGTTGTTAGGAAATTATGTACTAAAAGCCACCCTTACAAGTGTTTTAACATGTATATACTGCACGAGTAATGCCCAGTATTACCCATTGGACTGGTTAACGATGAGAAGCCCAGTTTTTCATAAATACTAACTGCTTTTTTTAGCTCAGGCATGGTTTCCAGATACATTTGGGTATAGCCCTGTAAACGTGCAAACTCAATACATTTTTCTATTAAAAGCCGGCCTAAACCCAAACCGCGCGCCTGCGGCAACAGGTACATTTTAACCAGCTCGCAAGTGGCAAGGGGTAACCCGGCTGTTGGGTAAATACCCGCTCCACCTACAATTACATCATCTACCAAGCCAACAAAATAGGCGGCCTTATCTACAGCAAAGGCATTGCTCATACAGTTCAGGCTATCGTCGAAATAGGCAGTACCGGGGCGGTTAATACCGTGCTCCTCAAACACCGATTTAATAACGCGGCAAATGGCATCATCATCGGCAGATTGTATAGGGCGTACTTCGAAAGCCATTATTGCTTGCTCTTTTTATACTTAACTAAATTATATACCAAAAATCGGCGTTCCTTACCAAAGCGGCAAATCAAGTTTCGCATTCTGTAATTTCGATTACAACCAAACTACTTTATATGAAAAAGAATACGACACTCTTAGTGCTTGTTGCTGTACTACTTATTGGAGGTTGCAGCAAAATTATTGACGTACTTACCGTAAAAGCCATTTACAACGCCAGCGCCTTTACCGAAATTAGTTGCGATAATGTAACCGGACAGCACTCCGATAATTCGTTCGACTCGGTAAACGTAACGTTTACCAACAACAGTAAAAGGCTGCTACACATTAACTGGATAGATTATAACGGACACGAGCAAACCTGGATAGACCTGGCCGATGGTAATTCGCACGATATACCTACCTACAAAACACATGTATGGATTATCCGCAAAACCGACGGAGCCTGCTCTACCATTTTAAAAATTAAAAACGGCGCTACCACACACGAAACCGTATCGTTTGGGCAGCAATAATTAATTGCTATTGTACAGTAGCAAAAAGGGAAACCCCGCACCACAGACCAACAAAAAAGGGCGAAGAAAATTCTTCGCCCTTTAGTTTTTTATCGGGTTATAAAACCTGTAGTAATTACGCTTTTACGCTTGCACGTATAATGTTAAGCGCACCACCTGCTTTAAACCATTCTACCTGTTGCTCGTTGTAGGTATGTGCTACTTCGAAAGATTCGGTAGTGCCATCGGCATGTGTTAATTGCAGGGTAAGGTTTTTGCCAGGTGCAAATGTGGTAAGGCCAAGTATATCTACCACATCGTTTTCCTGTATTTTGTTGTAGTCGTCCTTATTTACAAAGGTAAGGGCCAGCATACCTTGTTTTTTAAGGTTGGTTTCGTGTATACGGGCAAACGATTTTACCAGTACCGCGCGTACACCTAAGAAACGAGGCTCCATAGCTGCGTGTTCGCGGCTGCTGCCTTCGCCATAGTTCTCATCGCCTACTACTATCGAACCTATGCCTGCGGCTTTGTACGCACGCTGTACCGCAGGTACTTCGCCATATTCGCCGGTTAGCTGATTTTTAACCGAGTTGGTTTTTTCGTTGTAGAAGTTAACCGCACCAATCAACATGTTGTTGCTGATGTTATCTAAGTGGCCACGGTATTTTAACCATGGGCCGGCCATAGATATGTGGTCGGTAGTACATTTACCTTTAGCTTTAATAAGCAGTTTAAGGCCTTTAAGGTCGGTGCCTTCCCATGCTGCAAACGGAGCAAGTAATTGCAAACGATCGCTGGTTGGATTAACCTTTACCTCTACACCGCTACCATCGGCAGCCGGTGCAATAAAGCCTGCATCTTCAACAGCAAAGCCTTTTGTTGGCAGCTCATCACCGGTAGGTGCATCCAGTTTTACCTGCTCGCCATTCTCGTTGGTAAGCGT
>JBJOOW010000352.1:0-2856 GCA_046051095.1 Bacteroidota bacterium
GGTTAGGTATTAAACCATATTTGGGGTGATTGAACAACAGCCATGATGGAGCATATATGTGCGCCTGATTGCTGCGTATAAAATACTGATTGCTTTTATCCAGTAAATTACCCGATACCATAAACTGATCGAACAAATCGTTCTGATCTTTATACTTTACCGAAAAACTACTGCTGCGGTTTATAGGCTGCATCAGGTTAACCATAGCCGGTGCTTTTGCATTAGGCGAAGGTTGCAACAATAAACCCACACTTTTATCATCGGGGTTATCGTTAAAGTCGCCCATTACAATTACGCGGGCATAAGGCTCGCCCAGGTAGATGTTATCTATTTTTGCTTTAAGCACCTGTGCGGCCGCCATCCTTTTAGCTTCGCTTTCGGCGCCGGTGCGCCGGCTTGGCCAGTGGTTTACAAAAAACCATACCGGGTACGCCTCGGTTAAGTATGCCTTAAAGTATAGTATATCGCGCGTGCGGTCGCTGTCGCCTAAATCTACTTTTAATGTAGCATCAAAAACGCTTTCTGCAATATCGTTATTATACAACAGGGCAACATCAATGCCCCGTTCGTCGGGCGAGTTGTGGTGTATAATACTAAGGCTGTATTTACTTAATGCCGGTTGCGCTATCAGGTCTTCCAGCACATGGCGGTTTTCAACTTCGCTTAAACCTATTACCAACGGCTGTATAGTATCCAGCATAGATGCCAGCACCTTAGCTGTATGATTTAGCTTAAGAGTATACTTTTCTGTATTCCACTGGCTGCGCGATGAAGGCAGAAATTCTTCATCGTTCACATCGGGGTCGTTAATAGTATCGTACAGGTTTTCGGTGTTGTAAAATATTACACGTGCAGGTTTAAACAATGGCTCTGCTGTTTGTGCATATACCACCGAAACCAGAAAAAATAAAAATACACTTACTGTAGCTTTCACACTAAATAGTTATTACCGGCTATAGCGTTTAGCTCTTCGGCTAAAGCAACCGGTTGGTAGCCCAAAGCTACTGCTTTCGAAATATCCAGCGATACATCGGCCGGGCGCGGTGCCGCCATTTGTAAATCTTTTTGCGACATTGATTGCAACATTTCTCCGCTAAGCCCAAATGCTTTGGCTATTGCCAAACCAATATCGTATCGCGATAATCTTTCAGGACCTGCTATATGTAGCACCGGTGGCAAATCGCTATTATTACCCAGCAAGGTTAACATGCCTTGTGCTATGCTTTTAGCCCCACAAGCACTACGGTATTCATCGTAAAACAATGTAGCTTTTTGCCCTTTGCTAATCTGCTGTAAAAAATTCTTTAAGTAGTTGCTACGGCTTGCCACCGGCGCACCTATCATAAGCGGCAGGCGGAAAATAGTTGCGCTGGGATAAATATTACGTATCTCATCTTCGGCCTCCGACTTCTGCTCGCCATAAACACTTAGCGGATTTTTATCATCCTCTTCTTTATACATGCCCTGCTTACCATCAAACACCAGATCGGTAGATGTAAAGGCAAAAGGTATATTATAATCTGCCGCAATGCCGGCAATATTCATGGCCGCTTCTACATTAACGGCATAGCTTAACTCCTTATTCTGCTGGCAATAATTAGCATCGGATATAGCGGCTGCATGTATAATAACATCCGGCTCTATATCGTCAATATAGTTACCCAACTCTATATAATTACGTATATCGCAATTAACCAACGTAGCGCTACTGGTTGCAATACTTTGCGTATGGGTAAGGCCGTACACCTCCCAATCCTTTTGTGCAACATGCAACAGGTGGTAACCCAGAAAGCCCGATGCACCTGTAACAAACAGTTTTCGCTTGCTCATATGCTATACTATACCGGGTATAATTTTATAAGGCACCAACTTGCGATATTGTTGCCAATACTCGCCGTATTTTTTACTGCACTTTACCTCATCGCGGAACGACCGGTGCGTAAGCAGTACACATAAAAACAGGAAATAGAAGAATGGCATCAGATACCCAAAGCCGGTAGCACAACTCCAGAAAAAAGCAGCGGCCAACTCTGGTATATAATGAAAGTGGCTGCTAATACCCCAAAAGCCCGAAGCCAATAGCAGGTTCTGTTTTTTCTCGCCGGTTTCGGTAGTGTAAGTAGCATGTATCAGTACCGGTTCTTTACCCCATATAGTGGTTTTACCACCGGTAGCGCGTACTACCTGGCGCTGGCGGTCGGCCCAGTAGTTAATACCAATTGCAGCAAGGCCCGCAATAAAGATTAAAGCAGCGGCCCACAGTGGTAAACCTACGGGGTGCTTAACCATAAACAACACCGGTGAGCAATACACCGATGGCACCCATACCAAACAGCCCCAGCAGATATAAAAACCAGCGCGGTCAACTATTATATCCATACTGCGCATATAGCCGGCCTCCCATACAAAAAACTTAAACAGGTAAATTACTATCAGCGCTGCCGATACGATGATTGACCAATCGGCAACACCATAAATTTTGTATTGCGCAAATGCAAACGAAGTTACAACTACAGCCCATCCGGTCATACCAAAGCGGCAGTTGGTAAATTGCTTAACATCCCAACCCAATATGCGTGGGTAAAGCTCGGTACCCCAGTAATAGTCGAATATAAAATTACCGGTGTGGCTGTTATCGGTAGTAGATGGAAAGTAACGCCCTTTAAAATACAGGAACAGGCAAAACGCAAGCGCAGTAAAATTTAACGCCGCCAGTATATCGCCAAAGTTTTCGTACACAATAGAGGGCTCGAACAGATGCAGCCCTAACGAGCAGCCAAAGAACAAGGCAAAGGTGATAACGTACGAAGCCAGTCCGTTGTCTTTATACTCGGGCAGGTTACCCATAGGGGTAAT
>JBJOOW010000353.1:0-4061 GCA_046051095.1 Bacteroidota bacterium
GGCAAAGGCTTTCTCTACCGGCAGGTTGTTGGCATCTTGTGCCTGGCCGGTGTTAACCGATACGAAACCGCCTTTGGCAATAATACGGTCGAACGCACCACGGTCGGTTACAAGATCTTTAATAATTGGAAACGCTCTCGATCTCCACGGCTCTACGTAGATGGTATCGCCATCTTTAAACGTACGCATATATAGCTGGCAGGTAGTAGCAGCGTGGTGAGGGCCGTGTGCACGGCCATCGATATACATACTGCACATACCGCAAATACCTTCGCGGCAATCGTGGTCGAAGGCAATAGGGTCTTCGCCTTTACGCACCAGGTTATCGTTCAGTACGTCAACCATCTCCAGAAAGCTCATATCGGCATTAATATTGTCGATAGTATAATCTACAAGTTTGCCTTCGGTGTTAGCGTTTTTCTGACGCCATACTTTCAAATTAAATTTCATAATACAACTATTAAACAATTAAACAATTAGACGATACGCCAATTGCTCAATTTTGTGATTGAATTTTATTATACGTAGAAAGAACGATTTTATTCAGAACCTTTAATACTACTTTTAATTCAGCCAGCAGTAGTTCACAGTCGGGATAGCTTTTTGAGTGTTTACAAATCTCTAACCAATACTCTGTTTCTTCTGCCTCTTTGTGTGCTATCCTCATTTTGTTCAGAAAGTCTTTGGGGCTGGAGGCGTTTTGAGCCTCTTTTACATTAGCGCCAATGGATGTTCCGGAACGCAATAGTTGTTTAGCAACTACATATCTTTTTTTCTTCTCTAATAACTCTGTGTATTCAACTATCAACAAGGCAAACTTAAATGTGAGATCAACTATAAGGTTCTTCTCTTTGTTTTCCATTGTCTATTCGTCAAATAGTCACATTGTTTAATTACTACTTATAGCTTCTAACTTGTAATTGAATATTCTCAAACTCTAAATGCTCTTTGTGCAGTTCCGGGTCTGTATCTACACCTTTAAATTCCCAGGCTGCAGCGTAGCGGTAGTTTTCATCATCACGTTTAGCTTCGCCTTCGTCCTGATACTCTACACGGAAGTGGCCACCGCAGCTTTCGTTACGGTTAAGGGCATCTATTACCATTAGTTCGCCCAGTTCTATAAAGTCGGCAACACGCCCTGCTTTATCCAGCTCCGGGTTAAACTCGGTAAGGCTACCGGGTACGCGCACATCGCTCCAGAATTCTTTACGCAGATCCTGAATAAGTTTACGGGCTTTGGTTAAGCCTTCGGCAGAGCGGGCCATACCGCAGTATTCCCACATAATTTTACCCAACTCTTTATGGAAATCATCTACCGTTTTCTTGCCCTTAATGTTCAGCAGTTTTTCGGCACGCTCGCGGGCGTTCTTTTCTGCTTCAACAAAGGCCGGGTGATCGGTAGGTATGGCTTTGGTAAATATTTCTGACGAAAGGTAGTTGCCTATGGTGTAAGGTATAACGAAGTATCCATCGGCAAGGCCCTGCATTAATGCAGATGCTCCAAGGCGATTGGCACCGTGGTCGCTAAAGTTAGCTTCGCCCAATGCATATAAGCCGGGTACGGTGGTCATCAATTCGTAATCTACCCATAGGCCGCCCATGGTATAGTGCACGGCAGGGTAAATTTTCATTGGCGTTTTAAGTGGGTCTTCGTTGGTAATGTTCTGGTACATAGGGAACAGTTCACCATAACGGGCTTTTACTGTTTCTACACCAAGGCGTTTAATAGCATCGCTGAAATCGAGGAACACACCGAAGCCTGATGGTACTATACCACGGCCATCATCGCAGGCTTCCTTAGCAGCACGCGACGCAATATCGCGCGGGCAAAGGTTACCGAACGAAGGATATTTGCGCTCCAGGTAGTAGTCGCGATCTTCTTCCTTTATATCCTCAGGTTTCTTTTTGCCATCGCGTATAGCTTTGGCATCTTCTTTAGTTTTTGGTACCCACACTCGTCCATCGTTACGCAGCGATTCGCTCATCAGCGTAAGCTTAGATTGGTAGTCGCCGGTTACAGGTATACAGGTTGGGTGAATTTGTGTGTAGCAAGGGTTACCGAAGTAAGCACCTTTTTTGTGGGCTTTCCAGGCGGCAGTTACGTTGCTACCCATAGCATTGGTGCTAAGGAAGAATACGTTGCCATATCCACCGGTGCATAGTAACACGGCGTGTCCAAAGAATTTTTCGTACTGGCCGGTTACCAAGTTACGCGCAATAATACCGCGGGCTTTACCGTCGATAGTTACTACCTCAACCATCTCGTGGCGGTTGTACATTTTTACATTACCCAAACCTACCTGGCGCTCCAATGCACCGTAGGCACCCAGCAATAGCTGCTGGCCTGTTTGGCCACGTGCATAGAAGGTACGAGATACCTGTGCACCACCAAACGAACGGTTATCTAACAGTCCACCGTAGTCGCGGGCAAAAGGTACACCCTGTGCAACGCATTGGTCTATAATGTTGCGGCTTACATCGGCAAGGCGGTAAACGTTGCCCTCGCGTGCGCGGAAGTCGCCACCTTTAATAGTATCGTAAAACAAACGGAATACAGAGTCGCCGTCGTTCTTATAGTTTTTAGATGCGTTTATACCACCCTGTGCAGCAATACTGTGTGCACGGCGTGGGCTATCCTGAAAGCAGAATGCCTTAACCTGGTAGCCCAGTTCGGCTAGGGTAGCTGCGGCACTAGCACCAGCAAGGCCGGTACCTACCACTATTACTTCCAGTTTACGCTTATTAGCTGGGTTTACCAACTTGGCGTGCTCTTTATAGAAGCTCCACTTTTCGGCTAAAGGGCCCGGAGGAATTTTTGAATTTAATGCCATATATGAGAAAATGGTTTAGATAATTTAAAGAAGATTAGTGTACCAAGCCCAGGAAAATAGTAATAGGCATAAGGGCAAATAACAATGGAACTATAATAGCAAAGGCAGTGCCTAAGGTTGATATAATACCGTTGTATTTTACATGGTTTAAACCAAGGCTTTGGAATGCACTTTTAAAGCCGTGTAGCAGGTGCCAGAATAACGAGAAGCAGCCCAATACATATAATACTACTACCACCGGATTTTGGAAAATGTCCAACATCATCTGATATAGGTTCAGTTCTTCGCCTGTAGCAAACTGGTTGCTACGGTTAGGGATCCAGAAGTGAGATGTGTGCATAATAAGGAACAGCAGGATGATTGTACCTAAAAGACCCATGCTACGGCTGTACCACTTGCTGTTTGCCGATGCCTTGCTGTATGCATATTTAACCGGTCGGGCTTTATGGTTTTGGTACCATAGCATAAGGCCATCGTAAATATGCACCAGAAAACCCAGCACAAGGCCTATCTCCAGTGTGCGGATAATGGGGTTAGTTCCCATAAAATGGCCCCAGTGGCTAAAAGTTTTGCCTCCATCGTTAAACCATATCATACCGTTGATGGTAACATGGATAACCAGGAAAGAGATAAGGAAAAGTCCGGTTAAGCTCATTAGAAGCTTTTTGCCGATAGAAGATTTAAAAAGCACTGAATTCTTCATGAACAGTTTTACTTGGTTTAAACAATTGCTTACATGGGTTTTGTAAAGCGGGGGCTAAGTTATATACCGCGCTTAACAATTTGAAAGTTTTTATGCCCTAAATTTGAATAAAATGTGAATAAAAACCCGATCAAAGAACGCGATACACAGGGCGTTGACCGTAAACACAGCCTATACGGCCTGTAATTAGACAGATTCTAAATTATACCAAACCTGCCCGAATTACACATATAACATGTTACAGGCTTAGTTTGTTTGCGGCATTAGTGCAAACCACCAACATAATCGGTAAGGTACAGATAGGGCTCGGTAAGTACTCCATCGCGGGCTATGGTAGCATCGCGGATGATAGGAGAGGCTTCCCCTTTTTGCAGCTCGGGCACTATACGGTTAATAATCATATTGCCAAAGTCTTCGCTGGCATCGCGGGGTAATTCGTTAGGCAGGTTATCTATAGCCATTACATCTACGCTTCCTTCCTGAAAAGTCTGCATCAACTCTCCGGTAGTTGGGTTGTAACCATAATA
>JBJOOW010000354.1:0-5664 GCA_046051095.1 Bacteroidota bacterium
TTTCAATTATCTTTAAATACGTTTTTGGGTATGTACCGGTAAATCCTTCAATAAATAAAGGCAGCAGGTAGGGGGCTATGGTGGGTATTATGCCAATAGTGTATTCACCTTCTATATCTTCAGTTTCGTCCTGCACATAGGCTTTCAGGTAGTTTACCTCACGTAATATCTGGCGGGCCTTACTTATTATCTCGCTGCCGGTTTTAGTAGGCTCCAATGGTTTTTTGTTACGGTCAAAAATAGTTACACCTATTTCATCTTCCAGTTTCTTTACCATCATGCTTAGTGTGGGCTGTGTTACATAGCAGCTTTCTGCGGCTTTTACGTAGTTGCGGTAGTTGTCAAGCGCTATTATGTATTCCAGTTGCTGTAAGGTCATATCAAAAAAATTTATACAAACATAAATTATATCTATTTTTCTAATAGTTTAATTAATAGATTTTTGTGTCGATAATTAAGTAACTTACACTCAATCACTAACCTTAAATACTTCTTCTATGGATCCTCACAGCACAAACGGAAACGGCTCGGGTAAATGCCCCTTTAACCATGGCTCGCTTAAAAGCAGCGTAGGCGGCGGTGGTACACGCAACAGCCATTGGTGGCCCAATCAGCTTAAGCTTAATATTCTTCGTCAGAATTCAGCTTTATCTAACCCGCTTAAAAAGGATTTTAACTACGCCGAAGAGTTTAAAAAGCTCGACCTGAATGCAGTTAAAAAAGACCTGTATGATTTAATGACCGACTCGCAGGATTGGTGGCCTGCCGATTATGGCCATTACGGCCCGTTCTTTATTCGTATGGCATGGCATAGTGCAGGTACCTACCGTATACACGATGGCCGCGGCGGTGCCGGTAGCGGTACACAGCGTTTCGCGCCGCTTAATAGCTGGCCCGATAATGCTAACCTTGATAAAGCACGTTTGTTACTATGGCCCATTAAACAAAAATACGGTCAGCAAATTTCGTGGGCCGATTTAATGATACTGGCAGGTAACTGTGCGCTGGAATCGATGGGCTTTAAAACATTTGGCTTTGGCGGTGGCCGCGAGGATGTGTGGGAGCCAGAGGAGGATATTTACTGGGGTTCGGAAACTAAATGGCTGGATGATAAACGTTACACCGGCGACCGTGATTTAGAGAACCCACTGGCTGCTGTGCAAATGGGTTTAATTTACGTTAACCCTGAAGGCCCTAATGGTAACCCCGACCCAATAGCTGCTGCGCGCGACATACGCGAAACCTTTAAGCGCATGGCTATGAACGATGAAGAAACTGTTGCTCTTATAGCCGGTGGACATACCTTTGGTAAAACACACGGCGCTGCCGATCCATCTAAATATGTAGCTGCCGAGCCTGCTGCAGCCGATTTAGAAATGCAAAATCTGGGTTGGAAAAATACCTACGAAAGCGTTAGAGGTGCACATACTATTACCAGCGGCCTGGAAGGCGCCTGGACAACCACACCAACCAAATGGAGCAACAACTTTTTCGAAAACCTGTTTGGTTACGAGTGGGAGCTAACCAAAAGCCCTGCCGGTGCGCACCAGTGGAAACCTAAAGGCGATGCCGGTGCGGGTTTAATACCCGATGCACACGACCCTGCTAAAAAGCATGCACCGTTTATGCTAACTACCGATTTGTCGTTGCGATTCGACCCGGCATATGAAAAAATATCGCGTAGCTTTTTAGAGAACCCCGATAGGTTTGCCGATGCTTTTGCACGCGCCTGGTTTAAACTAACCCACCGAGATATGGGCCCACGTGCCCGCTACCTTGGTGCCGAAGTACCTACCGAGGAACTGATTTGGCAGGACCCCGTGCCTGCTGTAACGCACAAGCTGGTAGATGATAACGATGTAGCCTTCCTTAAAGGCAAAATACTTTCATCGGGCCTTACTGTTTCTGAGCTGGTTTCTACAGCCTGGGCCTCTGCCTCTACATTCCGTGGCAGCGATAAACGTGGTGGTGCCAATGGTGCACGTATACGTCTGGCTCCACAAAAATACTGGGCCGTAAACAACCCAAGCCAGTTAGCCAAAGTGTTGGATAAACTCGAAACAATACAAAAAGAATTTAACGTTGCTCAAAGCGGCAAAGCAGTGTCGCTGGCCGATTTGATTGTGTTGGGCGGAGTAGCCGCTATAGAACAGGCTGCAAAAAATGCTGGTCACGATGTGCGAGTGCCATTTACACCAGGCCGTACCGATGCCAGCCAGGAACAGACCGATGTAGAATCTTTTGCTGTGCTGGAACCCTTAGCCGATGGCTTTAGAAACTACCAGCGTAAAGGCTTACCTGTACGCGCCGAAGAACTGTTGATAGACCGCGCCCAGTTACTTACCCTAACTGCGCCGGAACTTACTGTGCTGCTGGGTGGTATGCGCGTATTGGGTACTAACTACGATAATAGTAACCATGGCGTGTTTACCAACCGTGTTGGTTCGTTAACTAACGACTTTTTTACCAACCTGCTGGATGTAACAACCGAATGGGCAGCTACCTCTGAAGCCAAAGAAGTATATGAAGGCCGCGACCGTAAAACCGGTGCCGTAAAATGGACCGGCACCCGTGCCGATTTGGTTTTTGGTTCAAACTCAGAGCTACGTGCCCTTGCCGAAGTATACGCCAGCAGCGATGCAAAAGGCAAATTTGTTGCCGATTTTGTTGCCGCCTGGACCAAAGTAATGAACCTTGACCGTTTTGATTTAGCCTGATAGCGTGAGTATATATATTACAAAGCCCGGCAACGCCGGGCTTTGTTTGTTTTATGGATTTGTACATAGCTCATAACCTGCTAATATTTATTGCTTTAAAGTTTGCAGGTTTCAAATTGAAAAATAGATTTGCAGTCCTGTTTTAACGGGGGATTAGCTCATCTGGCTAGAGCGCTTGCATGGCATGCAAGAGGTGACCGGTTCGACTCCGGTATCCTCCACCCCTAAAGCAGAAAACCCTGTTCAACTCTTTTAATAAAAAGCGGATTGAACAGGGTTTTCGCTTTAGGGGCATAAAGTAGAAAATTAAACAGCCACCAGGCTGGATAATTTTCTACTTTATGCATTACATTTATGTATGCCCTTACCATTCTGCGTTTATGTATTATTTAGTCAAAAAGACAATCTGCTTTATATTGGTTATACAAGCAACTTAGATAATAGAATTGAAACGCATAATTCCGGCGGCGTAATAAGTACGGCACCACGTAGGCCACTGCAATTAATTTTTTTGCGAATATTATCTGTTTGAAGAAGATGCCCGGAAAAGAGAATTATATTTTAAAACAACCCTGGGTAAAAAGGCTTTGAAATTGATGTTGACTGACACCCTTAGAAAGTTAGGATATAAGGGCTCATTGCTAGATAAAGATTTCCCAATTATTACTGATTAACAACGCTGCTGATTTTTTGCGTTAAGCATAATCCTATGAGAGCAGATTTTATTTTTGCTGCTGGTGATTGTCTAGATATAACTGTTTTTAATAGTGTAGAAACATTCATAGAGTGTTATCCGGATAGTCAAACTGTAGTACTGGCTGATGAAAATGAACTTGATGTATTATTGAATTTAATAGGTGTAAATAGGGGTTTGGGTTGTGTGTTGAATAACACTGATTTTACCGTGTATTGGGATATTTCGGGATATAAACTGCCTGAATTAAGCGATAATCAGTTTGATGCTTTCTACGAGCCGTGGATTAAGGCAACAGGAAGGCCTAATAATATGGATGAATATGGGGCTTTGATTTTTTTACAAGGTCTGACTAAAAAGTGGAATAGCTTGAAGTATAGGTTTGTGGTAAGAATTAAATAACACACTTTTTAATTATATTCTACTCCACTTCAGCCTGAGTGAGTTACTTACTACACTCACGCTGCTAAGTGCCATAGCTGCACCCGCCAGCATGGGGTTAAGTAAAAAGCCGTTAAATGGGTATAGCAAACCGGCGGCTACCGGTATGCCGATAATGTTGTAGATAAAAGCCCAAAATAGATTTTGCCGGATGGTAGCTACTGTTTGTCTTGATAAGTGAATGGCCTGTGGTATTTTGGTTAGCTCCGATGAAATAATGGTCATCCGTGCTACGTCCATAGCAATATCGCTGCCGGTACCCATAGCAATGCTTACATCGGCCTGTGCAAGCGCCGTACTATCGTTAATGCCGTCGCCCACCATGGCTACTACTTTACCGCTTGCTTGTAGTTGTTTAATAAACTCAGCTTTTTGTTGCGGCAATACCTCTGCTTTGTAGTTATCTATGCCTGTTTGTAAGGCTATAGCCTGCGCGGTTGCTTCGTTATCGCCTGTAAGCATATGCACGGCAATGCCCATTTGCTTTAACTGTGCGATAGCAGTTGCAGAAGTGTCTTTTACTTTGTCAGATATAGCCAACACAGCCAGGGCTTGTTTACTATTAGCAAACCAGATAACTGTTTTGGCTTCGTGGCTCCACACAGTAGCTACAGCCAAAAGTTCATTGCTTATATATACTCCGTTTTCTTCCAGTAGTTTTCGTGTTCCCACATAATAGGTATCGGCAATTACAACAGCACTAACACCTTTACCGGTTATGCTTTCAAATTTTGATAGCAACACGGGTAAGGCACCTTTAAAGTGCTTAACCACTGCATCTGCCAACGGGTGCTCCGATTTACTTTCTATAGTGTAAAGTATCTGCTTAAGGTATTCATCCTCCTTTACCCATTTAATACCGGTAACCATTGGTTTGCCCTCGGTTATGGTACCTGTTTTATCTAGTACTACCACATTTGCCTTTTTGGCTAGTTCTAAACTCTCAGCATCCTTTAGCAGTATGCCCATTTCAGCTCCTTTACCAACTCCTACCATAATTGCTGTTGGAGTGGCTAACCCCAGTGCGCAGGGGCAGGCAATTACCAGCACAGTAACCAACGCTATTAAACCTTGTGTAAAACCGTTTTCGCCACCCAGCAACCACCAGGCTACAAATGCTATAAGTGCAATTACAATTACTACCGGTACAAAAACAGCAGCAATTCTATCTACCAGTTTTTGTACTGGTGCTTTACTGCCCTGGGCATCCTGCACGGCTTTAATAATTTGTGCCAGCATGGTTTGGCTGCCCACCTTTAGAGCGCTGAACCTGAAGCTGCCTTTCTGATTAATAGTACCTGCAAAAACTTTATCTTCTTTCTTTTTTAGCACCGGTGCCGGTTCGCCACTAAGCATGCTTTCATCTACATACGATTCGCCGTCGGTAACTATGCCATCTACAGCAATCTTTTCGCCGGGCTTTACAAGCAAAACATCACCAACCATCACTTTGTCTATGCTGGTTTCGGTGGTGTGCCCACCGGCATGTACAACCGTAACTGTTTTTGGTTGAAGCCCCATCAGCTTTTTGATTGCACTAGAAGTATTGCCTTTGGCTTTTTCTTCCAGCATTTTGCCCAGCAGTATAAATGCAACTACTACAGCTGAGGCTTCGAAATAGACATGAGCATGCAGCCCACGCTGATGCCAGAAATGTGGGAGAACAGTATTGAACACACTAAAGAGATACGCAACACCTGTACTTAAGGCAACCAGCGTATCCATATTGGCCGAGCGATGTCGTGTTTGCTTCCATGCATTTATAAAAAAATCTTTACCAAACCAAAGTACTACCGGTGTAGCCAATGCCCA
>JBJOOW010000355.1:0-9963 GCA_046051095.1 Bacteroidota bacterium
TCCGTTTTTTATCGCGAGGGGCTACACCCCTCGCTAAGGGTATTGCGACCCTTCGGGCCTGAATGCAAATGCAGGTTAGTCAGCATAAGCGCAGTGGAGCCTTTGTATTCAGACCTGCCAGGTTTTTAAAACCTGCCAGGTCTTTATTAACTGCGGGTAGTTTGCTACAAACACCCAACTGCTACGCGGTGTTTAGCTACCTTAAAAGGGCAAAGAGAACAACGCAAGCAAACGCAAACAAATGCGTTTGTTTTGCACCAACACATATAAATAATTTGTATATAAAATACAGGGTGTTAACATTGTTGAGTGGGGGGTATTAACATTGAATTTTATAAGGCGCTGGTTTTCAGGTGTTTGCGGGTGTAGGGTGTTAACATGGTTTTGAAAACCGCAAAAAAATGAGCCTAACCAGGCATTGGTGGCGGGTGTGTTTTTTGCATTCATCCTGCTAATCCTGTAATCCTAAAATCCTGATTAAGACAATTAATTACACCGCTTACCGCTAACACATGGATAATTAAAATTGCTTTATATATTAGTTGCAATATTGTTTTAATGAACGGCAGCATTAATATATACGACCTTATCTACATAGATATAGAAACCGTTCCGCAGCAGCCATCGTACCATAACCTAAGCCATACGATGCAGGATTTGTGGGCGCACAAACACGCTACCCTTAAGCCGGGAGATGAAACACCCGAAGAGGGTTACCTGAACCGCGCCGGTATATATGCCGAGTTTGGTAAAATTATCTGTATCAGCATTGGTTATTTCCGTACCGATAAAGTAGCCGGCAAGCGTATCTTCAGGGTTAAGTCGTTTTACGGCGATGATGAGAAAGAACTACTGAAAGATTTTTCGGAGCTGATAAATAAAAACTTTAGTCCGGAGCGCTATCATTTTTGCGGGCATAACATCCGCGAGTTCGATATACCTTTTATATGCCGGCGCATGCTTATACAATGGTTACCCATACCGGCTATATTAAACATGCAGGGCAAAAAACCCTGGGAGGTTCAGGACATAGATACCATGCAGCTATGGAAATTTGGAGATTACAAGAGTTATACATCGCTGAAGCTACTGGCCGAGGTAATGGGCATACCCACACCCAAAAGCGATATAGAAGGTAAAGATGTTTGCGCTGTATACTGGCAGCAGCACAACCTGGTACGCATTGCCGAATACTGTAACCGCGATGTGGTAACGGTAGCCCGCCTGTTACTACGCATGCAGGCCGACCCCGAATTGCTGGAGGATAACGAAGTAGTAACCGTAACCGCCTGAGTATGCTTGCTACACTTACCGGTTATACCCAAAGCCTGTTTAACCTGTTTTACCCCAACGTATGTTTGGTATGTAACAACACCATGCCGGGTGCGCAGCAAACCGTTTGCTACACCTGTGTGGCTGGTATGCCCGAAACCGGTTTTTGGCTGGATAGCGACAACCGGCTGATGAAAAGATTTGCCGGCAGGGTAAATGTGCATGGGGCCGTAGCCCTGTACCGGTTTACAAAAGGTGCCGGCGTACAGCAACTGGTGCATGCGCTTAAATATTATGGCCGTAAAGATGCCGGTACCTTTGCCGGTAAGCTAATGGGCCATAAACTTTTAGAGCCCGGCAGCATTATACAACAGGTAGATGTAGTAGTGCCGGTACCCCTGCATTACAAAAAGCTGCGCAAGCGTGGCTACAACCAGTGCGACTATTTTGCCGAGGGCATAGCCGAAGTGCTGGGCGTGCCCTGGCTGCCCGATGCAGTTGTGCGCAACAGCGAAAACATATCGCAAACGCAAATGAGCCGCTACGACCGCTGGGGTAACGTGGCCGGTATATTTGAAGTACAGAACACCGAAGCCCTTACAGGCCGCCATGTGTTGTTGGTAGATGATGTAATGACCACCGGCGCTACCGCCGAGGCCTGTTTGCAGGCTATTGCTGCCCTGCCGGGCACCAGGGTAAGTTTTGCTGCCATTGCTGCTGCAGAGCGTTAAAAAAACCAGTATTTTCTTAGAAAACCATTAAATACGGGTAGACACTCCATTTCTATCGTGTTGATTTCCTTCTTTTTAATATCATTGTAGTGAAACATATTTGTGCAGATTGAGTAAACAAGGGGATGGATTAGTTTTAAAAAAACTTTATTGCACGGGTGAAACTTTTTACATTAAAACTGAGCTTATTAGGATGGTGCCTTTCGGCGGGTTTGTTTACACAAACAGCGCTGGCGGTTAACCCGGGCGCCATTGGCGAAACCGCCGAACCATGTGGCATTCAATCGTTTACTGAGCAAATTGCCGGTCAAATTGATTCGTTTTACCGCAAGCGTGTAAAAAACGACCACTTTAACGGCTG
Source organism: Bacteroidota bacterium (assembly GCA_046051095.1). Taxonomy (GTDB): domain Bacteria; phylum Bacteroidota; class Bacteroidia; order Chitinophagales; family LD1; genus Bog-950. The sequence continues at coordinate 2,365 of JBJOOW010000355.1, forward strand.
TGTAATGGTAGCTAAAGATGGCAAGCCTATTTACTCGGCGGCTTTTGGCTACGGCAACCTTACGTTTAAAGATACGCTTACCGTTCAGTCATCTATACAGCTGGCATCGGTTTCTAAAACCTTTACCAGCACAGCTATATTAATGCTGGCCGAGCAGGGTTTCCTTTCGTTAGATGATTCGGTTCAAAAATTCTTTCCCGATTTTCCTTATCAGGGCATAACGGTAGATTTGTTGCTTAGCCACCGCACCGGCCTGCCCGACTATACCTACTGGGATAAATCTTTTCTGGGCCTTACCGCCAACCAGTATCTTACCAACGAGGGGTTGATGAATGTGCTGGCTACCAAAAAACCAGCCGTGCGTTGCCGCCCCGACCACATGTTTATTTACTGCAACACCAACTACGCCATACTGGCCTCTATAGTAGAGAAGGTTACCGGTGTTACCTTCCGCCAGTTTATGCACGATGCTGTTTTTGCCCCGCTGGGTATGAGCAACAGTTATGTTTTTGCCCCCGAAGAAGGCGGCACCTGCTGCACAATTAGCTACGATAGCAAAGGCCGTGTTTGGAGAGATTGCCCGGCAGATGGTGTAGTGGGCGATAAAGGCATTTACTCATCGGTAGAAGATATGCTGAAATGGGACAACGCTCTGCGTACCGGTCTGCTGCTTAAAGATGAAACGCTACAGGAAGCTTACAAGCCACGTAGTCTGGATCGTTACTCGTTTGCCAAAGACCGTACCCGTAACTATGGCTACGGCTGGCGCATGACCAAACAACCCGATAAATCGTACCTGATATACCACAACGGTTTCTGGCATGGCAGCAACAACGTTTTTGCCCGCGACCTTAAAGATGGTTTTACCATTATAGTGCTTGGCAACAAATCGAACAACGCCAACTACTGGACCCAACCTATATGGAATGCACTGGGCCAAATGCGCAACATGGAAAGCGTTGCTGAAACAGAGGTGCAGTAAAAAATATTTTTCTAACTACTGTTGTTATTAAGTAGCACACCGGCAACGGTTGTGCGCTATGCTGTTTGTTTTATTTTGCCCGCGTGAAAAAAGCAGGCTTATTCTTATTGGTGTTGGTGGCAGTGGCGGCAGTAGTGTACTATTTCTACCCGGGTAAAAAACCGGGGTTGCGCATAATGCCACAGGCGGTAAAAACCGACGAAACACCCGACCCCCGCCTACAGCAAATTTATGCCTCGCTGGATACTTACTTTACCAACCGCAGCCTGCACAATGGCTTTAGCGGCAGTGTGCTTATATCATTAAAAGGTAGGCCGGTTTACGAAAAATGCTTTGGCTACTGCGATTACCGCAATAAAGACCTGCTAACCGATACCAACTCGTTTCAACTGGCATCGGTATCAAAAACCTACACGGCTACAGCCGTATTGTGGTGTGCCGAGCATGGCCTGCTATCGCTGCAGGATTCGCTGCGTAAGTTTTTTCCGGGCCTGCCTTATAGCGGTATTACGGTTCAACAGTTGCTGTGCCACCGTTCGGGCCTGCCTAATTATCTGTATTTCTGTTCGGGTAAGTGCAACAAAGGCGAGTACATGACCAACGCGCAGGTAATTGCATTTATGCAGCAAAACAAACCGGTGCCCTATGCCAAACCCGACCGCCGCTTTGAGTATTGCAACACCAACTACCTGTTACTGGCTTCTATTGTAGAGCAGGTAAGTGGCAAAAGCTTTCACCGGTTTATGCACGATACTTTTTTTGCCCCGCTGGGTATGTTGCACACGTTTATTTACGATTTTACCGATAGCACCGACCGCAAAATTGCCATTAGCTACAACAGCAAATGGGAGATACAACACAACGATTGCTTTGATGGTGTAGTAGGCGATAAAGGCTGCTACAGCACTGTACACGATATGTTTTTGTGGGATAAAGCCTTTTACGATGGCAAACTGTTATCGCAGCAAATGCTGGCCCAGGCCTATGCCCCGCGCAGTTTCGAAAAGCCGGGTAAGCGCAACTACGGGTATGGCTGGCGGCTAATGCAGCAGCCCGACTCTACCTGGCTGGTATATCACAATGGCTGGTGGCATGGTAACAACACCGTGTTTTTCCGCAACGTGCGCGATACCTCGGCGGTTATTATACTAAGCAACAAATACAACCGCTCGGTGTACCACATACAGCCGGTTTTCAATATTCTGTACGGTATGCCTGCCGGTGCCGAAGAAGAAGGTGAGGAGTAAAAACAAAGGGTTTCACAATATACACCAGCCTTTAACGTTTACGTAGGCTTTTAATACTTTAGCTGTATGAACAATGGTTTTATAAAACTGCTTACCGCAGTGGTTTTGGTAGCAATAATGGGTGGCAACGCACAAGCTCAGGAGCGGCCGCTGGGTACCTGGAAGGCATATATGCCATACGGCAGTTCGCACGGTGTTTTCGATGCCGGTAGCAAAGTTTATTCTATTGCTATGCAAAGTGCTTTTTCGTATGATAAAGCAACCGGCGCAATTCAGCTTTACGATAAAGTAAACGGCTTAAACGATATTGGTATAAAAACCGCCAATTACGACCCGGCTACCGATGTACTGCTTATTGCTTACGAAAACAGTAACCTCGATCTTATTTATCATGGTACCGATATTTATAACATATCGGATATAAAGAATAAAAACACAGTAAGTGCAGTATCAATACACGGCATATCTTTTTTTGCCGGTAAAGCATTCATCTCTTCAGATATTGGAATTTCGACAATAGACCTTGCCAGAAAGGAAATAAGCAATACCTATATTATAGGTTCAAACGGCTCAGAGGTAAAAGTATACAGTACCACCACCAACGGCACTACTATTTACGCAGCTACAGCCGAAGGGGTTAAATATGCTTCTTATACCCAGGCCAATCTGCAAAACTTTAACTCCTGGCAATTATTCGATACCTCGCAGGGTATTCCACGCAGTAAAGGAAAGTTTATTGTAGCTGTCAACAATGCCGTATATGCTGTAGTTAGTAATACCGATACGGACACACTATACCGCCTTACCGGTAACCAATGGCAAGTTGTTTACACCGCAGAGCCAAACAATTTTTTTACCAGTTTAAATGTGGTTAACAACAAGGTTTATTTTACCACACATAACAACAGTTTTACGCAGGGTAAGGCAGGAAAAATTGATACAGACGGAACACTTACTGTAAACCCTTTTGTAACTACCGGAAGGCCTTACGGCTGGTATGAAGACAACCAGACCATTTGGGGGGCAGATGAGGGCTATGGATTAATTAAAAGCAGCCAGGGAAATACCGAAGCCATTGTACCCGATGGTCCACCAAGTTCATCTGTTTTCGATATAAACTCTAAGGACGGTGTGCTATATGTTGCTGCCGGCGGAGTATCAGATATATGGGAGTATAGATGGAACGGACAGGGGTTCTATATTTATAAAAATGATAGCTGGTCTGTAACCAACAGGTACAATTATCAGCCTATGCATGACTATTTTGACATTATTTGTACAGATATAACTAAAGAGAAAACCTACTTCGGATCATTTACATCGGGCTTAATAGAGCGCAACAATACTACCGGAGAAATTAAACTATATGATAAAAACAATAGTTTGCTGGAGGGCGCATTGGGCGATGATGCCAGAACAAAAGTTAGTGCACTAACTGTAGATCAATACGATAATGTTTGGATAGGCAATGCAGGAGCCAGTAAGCCAATAAAACTTATTAAGCCCGATGGAACCTGGAAAGAATTCTCGGCCCAGTACTCGTTCGATTTAATGAAGAAAATGATTGTTGACCAATATGGCCAGATTTGGGCACCGCTAAGAGGGGCTGCTTCAACAGGCATCTTGGTTTGGAGTTATAATAATACGATAGACGATCCAAGCGATGATAAAGCCAGGCTGCTTAGGCCTGGTGCCGGTGCAGGTGGATTGCCTAACGAGGTTGTAAACTGTATAGTAGAGGATTTGGATGGAAATATATGGGCAGGTACCAACGAAGGGATAGGCATTTTTTATTGCCCGGGCAGTGTATTAACCAATTACGGATGCGATGCCGATCAGGTAAAAGTAGAGCGCGATGGATATATTGGTTACCTGTTTGGTACACAAAGCGTAAGAGCTATAGCTGTTGATGCTGCCAACCGTAAATGGGTTGGCACAACAAATGGTTTATGGCTTATTAGTGCAGATGGAAAAGACGAATTATTGAAGTTTACTTCGCTTAATAGCCCGCTACCAGCCGATCAGATTATTGATATTACTATAGATAACCGTACCGGTGAGGTTTTTATTGCAACAATTGGAGGCATGGTTAGTTATCAGGGTGATGCTATGACAGAATGTAAAGATTGCGACGGAGCAATAGTATACCCTAACCCGGTAAAACCCGATTACGACGGGCCTATTGCTATTAAGGGCCTTGTAGAAAATGCTTATGTAAAAATTACTGACATAAGCGGCACACTGGTTTATCAGGGCAAAGCAAACGGGGCGCAAATGGTTTGGGATGGTAAAGGATATAATGGCAAACGCGTTAGAAACGGAGTTTACCTGGTATTTAGCTCAACCGATTTAGGTAAGAGTAGAAAAGTTGCCAAAATACTTGTGTCTAACTAGCAATAAAGTAATAGTTGCTATTGTTAGTATAAAACCAGCAACCGTTATCCCCCAAAATATAACCGGCATTATTGGCTTAAACTCAAAACACAAAGTGTGGTTACCGGCCGGCACAACCGCTTTAATAAAGTAGCCATACTGTTTACTAATTGGTAATGGCGTACCATCACAGTTCAGGCTCCAACCAGGGAACGTGTTCTGCAATAAAACCACATTTGTACCCCTTGCTGCAGTATAGTTAACCTCTGTTGAAAGCATGGTAAACCGCTTTACATGGTATGTGGTGGCCGTATCGGCTGTTGTGCCCTGTGCTGCAGCAAAATAACAATACGGATGGCTTATAATATCTTTATACAAACTACTATCGCGTAGCTGTGCCATACCCTTTAGCTCGAAATTATTAAACCCGTTGCAGGCTGGTACCTTACGGAAAATGCTTGCATTAAACCATACCGGATCTATGTCTTTAGTGCCTAGGTGACTAAAATCTTCAATAGGCTGTTTACTTAATGGTATAAAATCAACCTCGGCGTTATTTAAAGCCTGTTGTAATTTATGTGGGTTAATACCGGCAATTACTGTAGCTGGTACATTTAATTGCAAAGCAAAAGCCATGTCGGCTATTAATACACTGGCAACAATAGCTTTAGCAATGCGTGTGTTTTTAATGTAAGTTGTAACTGCCAAAACAAATAGCGCAACAAAATGACTAATGCACTGCGCCAGAATGTGCGTATATACGGTTTGCTTTTCGTTGTATAGCGTAAAATCATCAAAGGACCACTGTTTGGGGTAAGCAATAAAACCGTGGTTCATAATATCAATTACCACAAATACAATTACCAGCAACACAGTATAAAACAGTATCGAATACCTTACGCTGGTTAGCGACTGTAGTTTTTCAATTTGTTGCCACCACCATTGTAACCCGGCAGCAGCTGTAACTATAAACGCCAGCGTAGTAAACACCCTGAAAATAGCTGCATGCCGGAACATATCGAACCCCGGCAGCAAGTACAGCCAGCTTCGAACAGGTGTAGACTCGCCGGCAGACGCCAGCAGGCAGATAACACCAAACACCAATAGCGCTTTGGTAAATGCAGGTAGCCGTACTTTAATAAGAGCCAGTATTATTAACGGAAAAACAAAAATACCACAGTATACGTTAGCCATTGTAATATCGGTGCCCAGGCTATAATTGCGGCATGCTGTTGCAAACGGAAAAACAAACGACAGCATAGCTTGTGGCGAAAGCGGAAATGTATTTGCCCGCTGTACGGTAAGCCCTTCTCCCCGGTCTATTAACGGCAACGTTTGTACAGTAGAAAAAATGTATCCGCTGCAAAGTATTAAAAACGTTATAGCAGCAACAGTACTCCACAGGCATAGTTTGCAAATGGCCGGCCCCTGCATTTTATAAGTATTAGCTATAAAGTACAGCGTATAGCCAGCTATAAAATAGGCGACTATAATAAAAAACGCCGGATAGCCGCCTACCAGAAATAAGTATGTTGCCACGGCAAGCAGCAACGCATGTAACAACGAAGGTTTTTCGAGCAACATTTTATAACCAGCCAACACTGCCGGTAACCAGGCCATAGATATAACCCAGGTAAGGTGAGTGGCATTGCTTACAAATATGCCCGACAGGCTATATGTTATGCCCATTACTACTGCCGGAAAGCAACCAATACCCAGTACCCTAAGTAAGGCGTAGCACGTAATAGCAGCAATTACAATGTGCAACACAAATTCAGCCGCAATAGTGTAGGTATTATACCCAAACAAGGCGGCAAACAACCAGGTTATGGGATAAAAAAAACCACCCTGCGGGTCGGCATAGGCCGGGTAACCAAAATTTATATACGGGTTCCACAAAGGCAGGTTATGCTCATTAAATGCTTCGCTCATCAAAAACCGACACGGGAAAAACTGCACCATGGTATCCCATTTCATGGTATTGCAAAAAAGGCTTACCTGCCAGAATGCAAGAACCGGAACAATAACCAGCAACGAGCGGTAAAATAGTTTTGGTAAACCTGTTAAACTCATTTATAATAAATCTATGGTTCTGTTTTGGCCGGTTTATAAAAATAAGCAACCGGTAACAGGGTTATAAGTATAGCCGAAAATTCGAAAAAGTATGCCCGCAGCAATAACAGCGAAAGCAGGTGAAAAGTTAGTGCGTAGAGTAAAAAGTACTTATCTAACCGTTTTGTAAAAAATCCTATCACAAATGATATTTGAATAAAACTAGACAACACCATCATGTTGTCTAGTAGTGCCGGGTGTATAATAAGCCACGAAAGTATTTTGGCCAACAAGGTATCGGGGTGCTGGGCCAGATAGGCCAAAGCATCGTTTTTCACTATCAGCGGAAAATGGCCGGGGTAGTTCCATACACCACGGAAAAATTTCCAGAAACCGGCAGAGGCATACGTAAACACAGCATACATCCTTACCATTTCAAACAACAGGCTAAAGGCCGTTTCGCCTGTCGCCAAAAACATTAGTGAAGCAAACCATAAGCCCGTTAAGTTATGCTTATGAAAGCACAGCACCGAGTACCCGGCAACTATATACACAAATAAGGTAGTGGTAAATACCCACGAACTTATTTTTTGCCTGGTAAATATAAATGAGGTCAGCGCGCTGACCGCCAGTAATATGTCTAACCCAAGTGCCGCCCAATATTTACCCGTAACAAACTGTGTTACACCCGACCAGGAAAAGAAAATGTATGTAAGGTCGGTGCCGGGATACATAAGCTGTGGCTGCTGTAGTTGCGAAAGCAGCATGTGGTTAAAGTACCGGTGTGCAATATATATAAGCACCAAACCGTAATACAGGCGCGCAAACCGGTGGCGGTCTGGCAAAAGGTTAATGCTGCTCATGGAGTATGGTATAATAGTTTTTGTTCCTGCCACTGTGGTTTGCCGGCTGCATCGTACATAAATACACAATCGTATATCTCTA
>JBJOOW010000356.1:0-2736 GCA_046051095.1 Bacteroidota bacterium
GAACCCGCATTAAAACCAAACCAGCCAAACCAAAGCATACCGGTACCCAGTATTACAAAAGGTATGTTGGCGGGCTCTACATGCTGCTGATCTTGAAAAGACTTACGACTACCAAGTATGATAGCACCGGCCAGCGCGGCGTAACCGGCGCTCATATGCACTACTGTACCACCGGCAAAATCAAGTATTCCCCATTTATGTAAAAAGCCTTCGGGGTGCCAGGTCCAGTGTGCTAACGGGGCATATATAAATATAGAGAACAGGCAGATGAACAGCAGGTAAGCGTTAAACTTAACGCGCTCGGCAAAGCTACCGGTAATAAGCGCTGGTGTTATAATGGCAAACTTTAGCTGAAATATAGCAAAAAGCAAAAACGGTATGCCCGGCGATAAAGTTGGGTGCGTATTTAAATCTACCCCCTTGAACATAAAAAACGAGAGCGGGTTGCCAATCAGCCCATGGAAACTTTCGCCAAAGCAAAGGCTGAAACCAAAGCATACATACAACACGGTTATTACCCCCAGCGTTACAAAGCTTTGCAACATGGTGCTGATGATATTTTTCTTACTAACCATACCGCCGTAAAAAAACGACAGACCGGGTGTCATTAGTAGCACAAGGCCCGAGGCGGTTAGCATCCAGGCTATATCGGCAGGGTTCACGTTTACCGATGTGGGGGCAGCAAACTCAGGGTTATAAAACAGACCAATGCAACAAACAAAAGCCAGCACAAAAAAGGAAATAAAATACCTTGTCCTCATATTATAAAAATATAATTATGTTTTTATTTGGCACGAAAATACCAAAAACAAGGTGTAACAGACTAAATTTTTTATAACAATTGTAGATAATCGACGTATTTTTTCACTCCATCTTCCAATAAAGTGAATTCCGGGGCTAATCCGGCAGTTTTTAGCTTATCCATTTTAGCCTCGGTAAAATACTGGTACTTGTCGCGTATGTCGGCAGGGGTAGGTATATAATCTATCTGTACAGGAAGTTGCAGTGCGGCAAATATGGCCTTCACCAAATCGTTAAACGTACGGGCATGGCCGGTACCCAAATTATATATAGCCGATGGCGCAGGTGTGGCATTGGCCTGTGCTTTGTAAAAATTGTAACAAACAGCGGTTACATCATCTACAAAAATAAAATCGCGCAGTTGTTCGCCATCTTTGTAAGCAGGGTTATGGCTACCAAACAGTTTTACTTTGCCGGCTTGTTTTATCTGGTTGTAGGCATGCCATACCACCGATGCCATACGCCCTTTGTGAAACTCGTGCGGCCCGTATACATTAAAAAATTTAAGTCCGCACCAAAACGGCGGCGCCACACCCGCAGCCACTTGTTCCATTACATACAAATCGAACAGATGTTTGGATAAGCCGTACGGGTTAAGGGGCTTTAGCTCTCGTAGCAGGCTGTGGTCGTCGCTAAAGGTTTTCTCTCCCATACCATAGGTAGCAGCCGATGAGGCATACACCAGCGGTATCTGCTTAACAGCGCAAACCTCCCATACGGCTTTGCTGTAACTAAGGTTCAGCGAATCCAACACACGGAAATTAAACTCGGTAGTATCGGTGCGGGCCCCCAGGTGATACACAAAGCCCACATCCTCACTATTCTCGGTAAGCCATTCTATAAAGTTATCGCGGTTTACCAGGCTGTTGTATTGTAGCCCTGCCAGGTTAGCGGCCTTTGCGGGGTTATCAAAATAATCTACCAGTATCAGGTTGGTATGCCCTTCGGCATTTAGTTTACGTACCAGGTTACTGGCTATAAAACCGGCAGCACCGGTTACTACTATTGCACTCATTCAATTACAAGTTTACGGGTAAGGTTACCCATTTGTACAAAATACAAACCCGGTTGCCAGTTATCGGCAGGCAGGCGGCCACCGGTAAACTGTTGTTGCCGGTACACCAACTCTCCCATAGTATTGTAAACACTAACGGTAGCAGGCTGCACATTGAGCAAAGCCACGTTACAGCCATTTACAGTGTTGCACGGGTTAGGGTAAACCGAAAACAGGCTGCCCTGTGCCATATCTTCAATACCGGCCTGTGGATCGTTACGGTAGGTTAAAGTATCAAAATCTACAAAGTAGCCACCGCCGCTACCAAAGCGGCATTTAATTTTTACAGTGGCATTGCTACCCGCATACGGACCCAGATATATTTGCCGGCGCACAAAGTTAAAGCTGCTGGTATGGTTGCTTTGGTTAATAGAGTGCAGGTGTGTATAGTTGGTATTATCGGTGCTTATATAAAAATCAATAGTATCGCCATCGCCTAATGTAGTGGGTGTAGAGGGGTATATATTCTGATCGATAATGCGGTAGTAAAAGGATATAACCGAGGTGCTGTTTAAAGGACCCACCAGCGGTGTAATGGTAGAATCTGCCATTATAGTACTACTTAGTTTAGCAACCAGCCCTTTGCTATCGTTACGGCCATGGGCCAGTAACACCTTCATACTACCACCCCACCCTGCCGGCACCTGCCCCGAGGGCAGCCCTTCAAAGCCTTCGGCAAACGGATAGGTTTGAGCCTGCGCAGCCAGTGTTACTACTACAAAAAATATAGCTGCTATGTGTTTTACCTGCAACATGCTGTGTGTTTTACGCCCGTGAAAATATAAAACAGCATAACATACAAGTACAGTAATGCAAAAAGGCGCCCTTACAGGAGCGCCTTTTATTGCAAAATGAGAACTTTATATATTTCTTACTTATTA
>JBJOOW010000357.1:0-3924 GCA_046051095.1 Bacteroidota bacterium
CTCTTTTATAAGTGGTATGCAGCGCGTGGCGTGGCCAAGGCCCCAGTCGAGCACACATACTAAAATTCTTTTAGGGGGTTCCAAGGGTATAATTATTTTTGTAACAGAACGTTGTAATTATATGCAAAAACAAACTAAAAGTATTGTGCGGATAGCATTAATTGTTTTAACCGGTATAATTCTGGCCGGTTCGTTACAATCGTGCGCCTCGCAAAAGTGCGACTGCCCTACGTTTGGCGGGCACCGGTTAAAACATTAATTTTTTTCAAAACTCCTCTTGACAAAAGGCGGGGCTTGTATTAGATTAACTGAACATTAAGCACTTACCATGAAGCCCTTACACCAGTTAGCGCCCGGCGAGAAAGCCTTTATTGTAGATATGCGCAATACCATGCTTTGCGAAAAATTGTTCGAAATGGGCGTTTTTCCGGGAGATATGGTAGAAATGAAAGAAAACAACCGCGAGACCAATTCGGTAGTGGTAAAAATTAACAACCTTACTTTTAACATATACCGCCCTGCTGCCGAAACTATTATTACCAATGTGGTAAGTTTCGAGGTTAGCTTAAATTAAGTTTAACGGGCTTTGGTAACCAAAGTATCCAGCACCTGTAGTTCTTCTTTACGTATGTTGTTTACCACATACACATAGCTAAGGCTATTAAAATTGGTAGACAGATTTATACTGATATCGAGAAAGTTTTTGTCGGCCTTCATATTAACTGTGCGCACGGTGCCAACCATTACATTGCGCGGGTACAGCTGCGAAAAGCCGCTGGTTACAAGCGTATCGCCAATTTTTACATCTACGTGTTTAGGTATGTCTTCCAATGTAGCAGTGGTTGAGTTTATACCATCCCAATGTATGTTACCAAAAAATTCATTCTTCTTAAACTTAGCACTAACCTTGGTGCCATTGCTTAACACACTCTTTACTGCAGAGTAGTTATCGGTTACACTAATAACCTGGCCAACCACGCCATTACCATTTATTACGCCCATTTGTGGTTTTACCCCCTGCAGGCGGCCCCTATCCAGATAAATAATATTTACTGCCTTGTTAACGGTGTTTTGTATAACGCGGGCACTTATGTAAGTATAGTACTGTACCGTTTTAGCTGTAGAGTCACTTACATGGCCGCTGTCTACTTTCAAATTATATACCGACTCATCCAGCCGCGCGCGCAATCTGGCATTTTCTGCTACCAGCGAGTCGCTGTAACGGCGCAGATACAGGTAATCGTTAACACCACGGTAAGTTGCGTACAGGTCGCCGCTAACTTCGTTGGCAGCGCCCAGGTAAGCTACTTCGTTATAATGCTTGGTTCTGAAAACCAGATAAAAGCAAAACCCCTCCAGCAGCAAAAACAGCAGCAGTAAGTGATACCTTACAAAAAACTGAAAGAGGTTATACATAAATTCAATTCGGGAATTGAAGAATCAGAAAATCAGAAGGCTGTAACCGGAAAAGCAGTTGGGTAGTTCCTTCGCCGGTACTTTATCTAATTGGCTTATTCATCCATCAGGAACGTGAAACGATCCATGTTTTTAAGCGCAATACCGGTACCGCGCACCACCGCACGTAGCGGGTCTTCGGCAACATGTACTGGCAGTTTGGTTTTCTGGCTTATACGCTTATCAAGCCCGCGCAGTAATGCACCGCCACCGGTTAGGTAAAGGCCGGTTTTAAATATATCAGCAGCCAGTTCGGGTGGAGTGGTTTCCAAAGCTTTCAAAATCGCCTCTTCTATTTTGGAAATAGATTTATCGATAGCGTGTGCAATTTCTGAATACGAAACTATAATCTGCTTAGGTATGCCGGTCATAAGGTCACGGCCGTTTACAGCGTAGTCATCTGGTGGGCTGTCAATATCGGTAAGCGCCGAGCCTACGTTAATCTTAATCATCTCGGCGGTACGCTCACCAATCAGCATGTTATGCTGGCGGCGCATATAGTCCACTATATCCAGCGTAAACTCATCGCCGGCTACACGTATACTCTGGTCGCATACAATACCCGAAAGTGCTATTACAGCAATTTCGGTAGTACCGCCACCAATATCAATAATCATGTTGCCGTTGGGTTCTTCTACATCTATACCAATACCAATGGCAGCAGCCATTGGCTCGTGTATCATTTTCACATCCTGACCACCGGCCTGCTCAGCCGAATCCTTTACAGCGCGCTTTTCTACCTCTGTAATACCCGATGGTATACAGATAACCATTTTATATCGCGGCGGAAACAACGGTTTCTTGGCGCCATAAATCATGCTTATCATTTCGCGTATCATACTTTCGGCAGCACGGAAATCGGCAATTACACCGTCTTTCAGCGGGCGCACGGTTTTAATATTCTCGTGCGTTTTTTCGTGCATTTGCATAGCGCGTGCACCTACAGCTATTACTTTATCGGTGCGGCGGTCTATGGCAACTATCGAAGGCTGATCTACAACTACTTTATCGTTATGTATAATTAGGGTATTAGCGGTGCCCAGGTCTATGGCAATCTCCTGCGTTAAAAAATTAAACAAAGCCATCCTTTGGTGTGTGTTTTGAGAGAGTTTCTAATTGAGGGGCAAAGTAGGTAAAATCTTACCACACTTAACGTAACTTTTCCACAAAAATTATTCTTAATCATTTATAAAATTTATTGGCAGATAAAACTGCTATAAAGCCCAAGCCCGCTGCCTGTAAGGCTTTCGCCAAATTACCGGCAGTACTGCTTACTGTCATACATTAAACAGCCTGTAATATTTTAGCTTTGTACCGAAACAATTGCATACCATGTCATCATCAAAAGACCTGCACGATAACCGACGTAACTATACCCGCCACGAGCTGACCGAAAAACAGATATCGCCAAACCCCTACGAGCAATTTGGCTGGTGGCTGGATGATGCCACCAATGATGGTATTGACGAGCCCAATGCTATGATACTTTCTACGGCTACTGCCGATGGCAAGCCTTCATCCCGCATTGTGCTGCTTAAGGCTTTCGATGAAAACGGCTTTGTATTTTACACCAACTACCATAGCCGCAAAGGCCGCGAACTGGAGAAAAACCCATTTGCCTCGTTACTGTTTTTTTGGGATAAGCTAGAGCGCCAGGTACGTATAGAGGGCAGCGTTGAGCGCATTGAGGCCCACCTGTCGGAAAAATACTTTGCATCGCGCCCCTTCGAAAGCAGGCTAAGCGCCATCGTATCAGAACAGAGCGAAGAAATACCCAGCCGCGAATACCTGGAAGATAAACTGGAAACTTTGAAAGAAACCGGCGAGACTAAAAGGCCCGAACACTGGGGCGGCTATTTGGTAAAAGCCAGCTATTTCGAGTTTTGGCAGGGCCGCGCCAGCCGCCTGCACGACCGTATTGTATACGTACACGAAAACGGCGCATGGCGCATTAAACGCCTAGCGCCATAATAGCACAACGGCATTGGTAAAAAACAAAATAGATAAAGGCGTTCTGCTGTGCAGGAACGCCTTTATCTATTTTACTTAGCCTATAACCTGTTACAGGTTTAGTCTTCTTTCTTTTTAGCAGCAGCTTTTTTAGCCGGAGCTTTTTTAGCTGGTTTATCAGCAGCAGCTTTAGTAGCTTTTTTAGCCGACTTGGCAGCAGCTTTCTTTTTTACGCGTTGTGGACGGCTGTTGCCGAATGAACCTTTGAATCTTTTTCCTTTGGCGGTTCTTTTATCTCCTCTACCCATATTTAAATTTTGTTTTTTGTTGGTGCGAAAGTAGAAAATCAATTGGCATTTTAAAGCATTGGCGCGGGTTTAGGCACCAAAAGGCCTTAAAAACAATGCCCCGCACCTGTGGCGCGGGGCATTGCGTATGGTAAAAAAGCAGCTTACTTGTTTACACGTTTAGCCAGTTCGGCACCAGCTTTAAACTTGGCAACTTTCTTTGCTTTAATGT
>JBJOOW010000358.1:0-3290 GCA_046051095.1 Bacteroidota bacterium
TAGTGGAACATCGGTGCAGTTGCAGGCAACAGGGGGCACCACCTACACCTGGACCCCATCGGGCGGCCTTAATAACACCAATACCGCCAACCCGGTTGCCAACCCTACTTCCACCACTACCTACGTTGTATCATCGCCAATAAGCAACACCAACATAGTAGTAAACGGCGATTTTGCACAGGGCAATACCGGCTTTACCAGCGAGTACATCTACGATACCCCAACCAACGCCAATGGGTCAGGAGCCTATTTTGTAGGCAGCAATGCTAACACATGGAATTCTAATATGAGTAGCATTTGCAGCGACCGTACTACCGATAACGATGCCAATATGTTGATTGTAAATGGAGCAACAACTGCCGGTGTTAAAATTTGGTGCCAAACTCATCAGGTTTATCCTAATACAAATTATAATTTATCAGCTTGGTTTCAAGAGCTACACAATCAGAATTACCCCATTCTGCAATGGAATGTAAATGGTACTAATGTGGGCAGTGCTACAACTGCAACTTTTTTTGTGTGCTTTTGGACTCGTGCACAAGCAACCTGGAATTCAGGAGTAAATACTTCTGCTACATTTTGTATAGTGGGTGGCAATACAGCTGCTAACGGCAACGATTACGCCATAGACCAAATTGAGATTACACCATCGGGCACTATGACAGATACCGTGGTGGTAAACGTACAAAATGCCCCGATAGTTAACCTGGGCTCCGATACAGCTATATGCAGCGCCCAAACAGTAGTATTTGATGCCGGCAATGCCGGTGCAACATACCACTGGGCCGATAACTCGGCTAACCAAACCATTACTGTTACAACACCTGGCAACTATGCTGTAACTGTTAGCAATGGAAACTGTTCGGCTACTGATGCTATTGATGTTACGGCGTTTGTATTACAGGCAACTATGGCTTCAGTTAATACAACCTGTGGTCAAAATAATGGCCAGGCCAGTGTAAACGTAACTAACGGTGCTGCACCTTACATTTATGCATGGAATAACACAGGCAGCACCGATACACTATGGAACCTGCCAGGCGGCACCTACTATGTAACCGCTACCGATGCCAATGGTTGTACTGCCACAGGTAGTGCCGTTGTAAATACCAGCGGTGCGGGTAACGTAACCATCAACGGCCTTACCACACAAATTTGCGCCAGCGATAGTGCAGAAATATGCGCCCCTGAAGGATATACCGGTTATTTATGGAACAACGGAGCAACATCCTCTTGCATTCGCCCTTCGCTGGCTGGCAATTACTATGTAACAGTAACCGATCAGGCTAACTGTACCGCCACATCTAACCATGTTGCGGTATCGGTGTTTCCAGCCCCACCGGTATCGGTTAGTGTAAGTGGCGATACCCTGAAAGCATTTAATGCTACAGCCTACCAGTGGTACCTTAATGGCAGCGCCATACAAGGTGCTACCAACTCAACTTTAATTGTGTCTGTTTCGGGTAACTACCATGTGCAGATTACCGACACCAACGGTTGTGTGGCCACATCTAACCCTATTGTATACAGCGGCATAGCTGATCTTAGCAGTGGAAACATTCAGGTGTTTCCTAACCCTAACCAAACCGGCAGTTGGAACCTGGTTGTAACCGCTAACCTGCTTGGCAAACCTGTTGAAATTACAGATGTTGAAGGACGCCTGCTGTACAGTTCAGTAATTACCAATACTACTTCGGTAGTACAAACCCAACTACCTGCGGGTGTTTACCTGCTTAAATTAAATACAGGTAGCAAAACCTATACTCACAAACTGATAAAGCTTTAAACTGGCTATTACCTAAAAAAGAAAGGGGCTTCAATTGAAGCCCTTTCTTTTTGGATAAAACCATATTTTTAATCTATCTTATTAAGCCTTGAAGACCCGATAACTTTACCGTTTCCATCAATTGCTTTTAACACATATGTGCCGGCAGGCAAGCCATCTATCGAAATTTCGATGGTAGACGAGGTTGCGTTAACAAATTTACTTGGCACTACCGCGCCTTTAAGATCATAAACCTCGAAAGAAAGATTACCGGTGTTTTCTAAACCTGTAACAGTAAACGTGTTTTTAACAGGGTTAGGGAAGAGTCGAAGGGCATTTGGAGCAAGCTCTATCACTGCCGTAGCACAGGTAGCTGTAAGGTCGGCCTTATAGTTAAGGGTTACTGCAGTAGCAGCGCTATCGCCTGTTACATAAATAATTACGTTGGTATTACCTGTTCCACTAACGCAGTGTGGCGAGTACTGAAACTTCATATCCATGCTATCGCCGGCGGCAACTGTATACGATTCATGCAGCGGGCTACCAATCAGCAGGTCGTAGCAGTTATTGTTGTCGCACAATTTAAGCTCCCATTGCTGCGGGGCCGTGTAATCCTTCATCATCCACATAAACGATGTAGCCTGTCCGTAGTTATTAATAACATGGATATGCACGTCTATTGGCTCAAACTCATCGGGAGCATTAGCGGTAACACTGGCCGAATCGTTGGGGGTAACCCCAATGCTCTGTGCGCTGGTATTAGTAAATGCCCAAACAAACAAACACAGGGTAAAAGTCAGTTTTCTCATGTCAGGGTAAATAAGTGTTTTAAAAATTTTAAGTAAATCTTATTCGAATTTAAAAAAAGCCCTCTTTTTTTAAATACATTGTTATACCTTTGATTGTGTTAATAAAATCGTCTTTCTTATTTAACAAACACCATTCAGCAATTTTCAACCTTAGTACATGAAAAACTTATCCTTAGTAGTACTGGTGCTGTTAGCTTCAATTGCAACGCTGCACGCCCAACCCACTCCGTTCTACACGCAGGCTTTCTCTACATTTCCACCAAGTGGATGGACTAACGTAGACAACACCGGCACCACCGCTGGTACCTGGAAAAGGGTGACCACTGCGGGTCCATTATTCACAACCCGTACAAACGGCTATGCTATTTTTGATAGCGATGGCCTTGGTGATGATGGCAAAGCAGAAGACGCTTCACTAACATCGGCTGCAATTAACTGCTCTACCCACGCACACGTTGCGCTTGAGTTTCAGAGCCTTTTTAGCCAGTACGCAGCCAGCGAAGGAAAAGTATATGTTAGTAACGATAACGTAAACTGGACTGAGGTTTACTCGGTAAACAGTTCATCTACCGCCAACCCCGAGACTATACAGCTTGATATTACTAGCGTAGCCGCTAACCAGGCCACCGTTTATATTCGTTTCCGCTACACCGGCGATTACGATTTCTTTTGGGCCGTTGACGACATTAAAGTATTTGAACCAGATGCATTGGATG
>JBJOOW010000359.1:0-6466 GCA_046051095.1 Bacteroidota bacterium
CAGCCAGGTATTTATTCCGCAAAAAGTAGATGCTGCATTTACCGCCAGTAGCACCGGTGGTTGTGTGCCGCTAACCGTTAACTTTAATGCGCCGCTCGTAGGTGGGTCAAATTATTTGTGGACCTTTGGCGATGGTGACTCATCAACACAGGCAAGCACAACACATACTTTTGTGTATGCCGATACTTTTAATGTGCGATTGATAGTAGTAGATTCATCTTCGTGTAACGTGGCCGACACTGCATTTGCTACGGTTGTTGCAATAGATTCTTCGGCAGATGCCGGCTTTCAATTCAGGCGAACATTTTTTGGTTGCGATTCGGTTCAGGTAACCGTATGGACTACCTATCAGGGCGAAGATTCGCATGTGTGGGATTTTGGCGATGGAACATTGGTGCCCAATGTAGATACTGCTTACCATGTTTATAGTACCGCCGGTACATTTACTATTAGCCACATACTTACCGATCTGGATATGTTTTGCCATCCGGTAGATACAGAAAAGATAGCGGTCAGTCTTTTCCCATTAAACGTATCTATTACCATACCCGATACCGGTGGGTGTTATCCGTTTACTGCAACCTTTATTGGTAACTCGGTGTTGCTTTCTACCAACTTTGTATGGCAGTTTGGCGATGGCTTTACCGGTGCCGGCGATACGGTAACACATACTTACAATAACACCGGCACTTTTAATGTATTGGCTCTGGCTACCGATACCAATGCCTGTGTGGGTGTAGATTCGGCGTTTGGTTACGTAACAGTTATTAACGACTCGGTACATGCCGATTTTAATATCAATGTGCTGAACGATTGTGATTCGAACCTGGTAATAGACCTGATTAATACCAGCACAAACGCTCTGCAGTTTTTCTGGGACTTTAGCGACAGCACTACCTCTGTTAATCAGAATGAAAGCCATACCTACAATATGCCCGGCACTTATGCTATTACACTAATAGTGCAGGATACAAACCGTTGCCACCCTTTAGATACTATTGCCAAAACTGTAACCATGTTGCCTAACGTGGTGGTAGATTTTACGGCTAACGATGTGTGCGCCGGCACACCTGTTCAGTTTACTAACCTTAGTAACCCCGCCGCTAATTTTGTTTGGCACTATGGCGATGGCACAGTGGGTACACTTTACTCCCCATCGCATTTGTATAACTCAACCGGCACCAAACAGGTAGAGTTAACTATTATCGATTCATCTACCTGCGATGTAACCAAATCGGTAACGCACGAAGTGCAGGTGTTTCCTCAGCCACTGGCCGACTTTACAACCGATGGCGATACCTTTAAATACGAGTTTCCGGTGCAGTTTATTAATAGAAGTTTCTCGTATCAGAATTTATTCTGGGATTTTGGCGATGGCTTTACCAGTAATGATGAAAACCCTTCGCACACATACGAAAGTATTTATACTATGAATGTATGCCTTCGTGCATATAACGATGTATGCGCCGATACTATCTGTAAAAATATCTTCATATCGTTTACCGGTTTGGTAGGTGTGCCGAATGCCTTTTCGCCAAACGGCGATGGCATTAATGATGAAGTACGTGTGGAAGGCCGTGGAATTGTTGCATTAACGTTCCGCATTTTTAACCGCTGGGGCGAAAAGGTATTCGAATCGCACGACCAAAGCATTGGCTGGAACGGTATTTATAAAGGTGAGCTACAGGAAATGGAAGTGTATACGTATGCGGTAGAAGCTACGCTGATTAACGGACAGGTAGTGCCATTAAAGGGCAATATTACTTTGTTGAGGTAAGGAAGAGACGATAGATATTAGATTGTAGATAATAGATATGAAACCAGAATACAAATACAAGCTTATAACGAAGGGCAAGTTTTTTTTGCGTTTCGTATTTGTGTTTGGTCTATTGTCTAACATCTATCGTCTATCATCTCAAGATATTCACTTCACTCAATTCTTCACTAACCCATTGGTGCTTAACCCTGCACAGACCGGTAACTACGAAGGTAACTACCGCATAGGTTTTAACTTTAAAGCGCAATGGCCGTTTGCTATTAGCGGCAAGGTATATAACCACCACACCGAATCGCCGTTTGTAGATTTTAGCTTTGGTGAACGGAAACTTAAAACTGCCTGGTTTGGCCTGGGTATGAATTTTGTAAACGACGAAGCCGGCGATGGCCGGTTAACCTACCGCCGGTTTGGTTTAAGTGGGGCCTATCATCAGGCTTTCGATAAGAACCACCGGTATGTATTATCTACTGGCTTTGGGTTTAGCTACATTATACGCTCGGTAGATTTTACTAAGTTTTATTTCAATAACCAGTGGGTAGATGATTTTGGATTTAATATATCGTTACCTAACGGCGAACCGGTGCAGCGCGAAAGCTTTCAGATGATAGATTTGAATGCCGGTTTAAGTTTTGCGGCACAAATACACGAACAGGTTAAGCTGGAGGTTGGTTATACACTGTTGCACATCAATAGGCCTAAGCATACTTTTTTAGGCACAACCGAACGACTTGGTTTCAGGCATCAGGCTTTTGCCGGTGTTACTTACAATATAAATGAGAAACTATCGCTGCTGGTTAATGGTTACTACGGTTACGAAAAGAAAGCACAGGAAATAACCGTTGGTGCTGTGATGGGCTATGGATTTTATCAGCGTCGTACCTCAGAGGCCGACAATACCATTTACGTTGGTATTTACTACCGTGTTAAAGATGCATTGGCACCGGTGGTTGGTTATAAATTTAAAACCACCCGTATTTTATTCAATTACGATGTAACATTATCGGGGCTTACCAAACCCGGTAAGGCAAATGGCGGCCCCGAAATATCTATTGTACATACGGGCAGTTTCTTTAAGCACTTTGGCAACAAAAAAGTGTATTGCCCCAGTTTCAGATAATACTATCTGGTTATTACAATCTGCTTAACTGTTTGGGCATTGCCTGCGCTTACCTGTAAGGTATATACGCCGCCTGCCAAAACAGAAACATCAACCTGTGTTTTTTTGGCTGTAATATTTTGCATTAACACTACCTGCCCAAGCATATTGCGTAATTGCAACGTAGTGCTTTGCGGCAGGTTGCTTAGGCTTACGTTAATGTAGTTATATGCCGGATTAGGGAATACACTAACTGCCAATTGGCTGACAATGTCTGCTATGCCTGTTGGGGTTTCCTGTATAAGTACAGTAGCTGTACCAACACAACCGTTATTATCTGTAACACTTACTGTATAAATGCCCCCCGGTATGTTACTTAGGTTTTGGGTAGTGTCGCCGGTATTCCATACAAATGTATAAGGTGCTGTGCCACCGGTTGGGTTAGTAACCTGTATACTGCCATTGCTGGCACCCGCAGCAGAGTTTACAGTAGCTGTTGCAAATTGAACCGGCGATGGCTAGGCAATAACAACTACTACGCTAACACTACAATTGTTTGCATCTGTTATAGTAACATCACAATTACCGCCACCCAGCGATTGTACGGTTGTAGTTGTAGCGCCATTGCACCAGTTGTATGTGTAGCTACCGCTACCACCGCTGGCAGTAATAGTGGCTGTGCCATTCTGCTGGCCGTTACATACAACGGCTGTAGTAGTAGCCGAAGCTGTAATAGCAGTTGGTTCGGTAATAGTTACCTGTTGTATAGCCGGGCAGTTGTTGCCATCGGTTATTGTAACAGTATAGGTGCCGGCTGCCAAACCGCTTACACTGGCTGTGGTTTCGCCGTTTGTCCAGCTATAGCTTACAGGCTGTTGTGCACTGTTAATGGTAACCGTTGCTGTGCCGTTGTTTGTGTTATAGCAGCTTGCGTTGGTATATGTTACCGACGCATCTACCGATGAGGTATTATTTACCGTAGCAATAGCTTGAGCAGTGCAGTTGTTCTGGTCGGTTATTGTTGCAGTATATTGGCCTGCGGCCAGGTTGGCTATTGCTGCTGTTGTTTCGCCAGTGCTCCATAAAATATTATAACCAGATGCTCCACCACTAACTTGTACTGTGGCTGTACCATTACTGTTGCCACATGTTGCCAGGGTGGCAGATGCAGTAGCAGTTAATATAGCTGGCTCGGTTATATTTTCGGTAACAATACTTATACATCCGGCAGCATCGGTAATGGTAGCAGTATAGTTGCCCTGGGCAACGTTGCTTATTGCGCTGGTTGAAGCGCCGTTGCTCCACGCATACACATAAGGTTGTGTGCCACTGTTTACAGTAAGACTTATCGAGCCGTTTGAACCACCGTTGCAGCTAACATTACCAACTGTTGCGGAGGCCTGCAAACTGCCGGTGTTGCTGATGTTGGCACTGGCCGTTGATGTGCAGGTAGCCCCATCGGTAACGGTAAGAGCATAGCTACCGGCCGGTAATGATGTGAGTGACGCATTGGTGCCTCCATTACCCCAGGTATAATTATAATTACCTGTACCACCTGTTACAACTGCAGTGGCATCGCCATTGCTTTGCCCGCAACTGGCGTTGGTAGTTGTAATGCCGATATTAATGGCGGCGGGTTCTGTAATAGTTCCAGCGGCAGTTGCGGTGCAATTGGCACCATCTGTTACCGTAACGGCGTATGTGCCGGCGGTAGCGTTAAGTATATCTTCTGCAGTAGTGTTGTTGCTCCATAAATATGTATAGTTGCCTGTACCACCGGTTACGGTTAAGTTAACCGAGCCGGTACTACTTCCGTTGCACAGCGCATTTGTACTGGTAATACCGGCAGTGGGCGCTGCCGTTTGCGTAACCGTAGCCGCTGCTGTACCTGTACAACTATTGGCATCGGTAATAGTTACGGTGTAGGTGCCGCCGCCAACGTTGTTAATGTTTTGTGTAGTGGCACTGTTGCTCCATGCGTATGTATAGCTGCCGCTACCACCGGTTGTACTTGTGTTTACAGCACCTGTATTAGAGCTGTTGCAGGTAATATTAACCGGCACAGCTGTGGCAACAATAGCAGTAGGTTGGGTTACTGTTGCTGTAGCTGAGGCGGTACAAAGGTTAGCATCGGTAATTGTAACTGCATATGTGCCGTTGCTAAGCAACGTAAGGTTTTGTGTAGTAGCTCCGTTACTCCAGTTGTAACTATAGTTTGTAGTTCCTCCACTTACGTTAAGGTTAACAGCACCATTGTTGCTGCCGTTGCAGGTAACATTTACAGCCGTTGCACTTGCGCTTAGTGCAGCTGGTTGGGTTATTGTTGCCGATTTAGTGGCCGTACAACTATTAGCATCGGTAATAGTAACAGTGTAGGTGCCGGCAACAAGGTTGCTTCTATCCTCGCTGGTGTTGCCGCCACCCCAGTTGTAGGCATACGTTGGTGTACCTCCGCTTGCACTTAAATTGATGGCGCCGGTGGCGTTTCCATTACATAATATGTTTGTAACAGCAGTAGTGGCAAAAATAGCCGAAGGTTGTGTAACGGTACGTGTGGCGGTTGCGGTGCATCCTGCGGCATCGGTAGCGGTTACTGTATAAGTGCCTTGTTGTAACCCGCTGGCTGTTGCCGATGTGCTGTTGTTGCTCCATAGATAAGTATAGCCGGGTGTGCCACCGGTAACACTAATAGTAGCCGAACCATTTGCTCCGCCATTGCACGAAACATTGGTAGAACTGGCTGTAGCGGTAGGCACTGGTTTAACTGTTGCCGTAACCTGTGTGCGTAGCGAAATGCAATCTGTTTCCTTTACTTCCCAATCGTAAAAGAAATAATAGTAGGTGGCCGAGTTGGCCGCATTGTTGCCAAATATACTTACTATGCCGGCTGCATCGTTGTATGGGTAAACAGCACCGGTGCTATTACGGTATAGGTTCATAGAGTCGCGAACACCTAACTCGTACGTTCCGGGTGTCATGTCTATGTTTAACATTACACGGCTTGATCCATTAGGTACAAATACGGTACGGCTGGCAATAACCCCACCCAGCGAGTCGCGGTATTGTACTGTGCGGTAACCATCGCCTTGTGCATATACCAGTACGCTAACCAGTTTCGATTTTTTGTATACCCTGAAACGAAGGGCACGTGTAGCATTGGCCGTATAGTTACTACCGCTGCCAATGGCATTGCTGGTAGGGCCAACTTTATAAATAGGTTGTGGTTGTGTATCCTGTACTAAATAGGTTGTAGTGGCAGATAATACCGGTGTAGTGAATGGGTTTGTAGTTGATACTACGTTACCTGCCGTATCCATCCAGGTAACAGGGTTATTACCGGGCTCAGTTAAAGTAAATGCCCGTGGCCCGCAATTAGACTGTGCTGCCACCACCGGGCCAGCCGGTTTGCTTACTGTTATGTAATTGGTACGTGTAAGCACATTGTTGCCAAAGTTGTTGGTAGCAGTAAGCGATACTGTAAACGTGCAATTTGTAAGATAACTATGCGCCGGATGTTGAAGTGTTGATGTAGTGCCATCGCCAAAGTTCCATAGCCAGGCATTTGGGCCGCCGGTGCTTTGGTCGGTAAATTG
>JBJOOW010000360.1:0-4230 GCA_046051095.1 Bacteroidota bacterium
ATTTACAAAAAGGGTTCAACAGCAGTACTAAACGCTGGTGAGGTTACCGGGTACTTTATCCCTACCCAATCATCATCGTACTGGAAATACATTAAAATAAACCTGGCCAATAGCTGGAAAAAGCCGAACGTACGTTTCAAATTTAAAGTGTATGGCTCTACACACGGCAACAACTTTTATTTAGATGACATTAATATAGGCACAGCCCTGACCGGCATACAGGATATTAGTGTAGTAAACAATGTAAACATATACCCTAACCCAACCGAAGGTAACGCTACCATCGCCCTGTCGCTTGCCAGTGCAGGTAATGTAACAATATCCATTACCGACCTTACCGGCAAAGTAGTAGCAAAGGTGCACGATGGCTACCTGAATGACGGAGAAAATCAACTGCCGGTTTCAGGTCTATCTGCTATGGCGGCAGGCGTTTACATTGTAAACGTTAAAGCTGGTGAATCAGTTATACAGAAAAAGCTGATAGTAAACTAAAAGACAATATAGTTTTTAGCTTTGCGGCAGCCGGGGCATTAATCCCGGCTGCCGTTTTTTTAAGCCACATAGCCATATTATGAAGAAGACACCAGTGTTACCGGTTTTATTATGCCTGCTTGCACAAACCCTACTTGCCCAAAACCCCGAAAAACCCAAACTAATTACAGGCCCAATCATAGGTTCGGTTACGCCTACTTCGGCGCGTGCCTGGATTGCCTATAAAGGCAATGGTTTAAATATGATGTGGCTGGTAGATACGGTTGAAAAAACGGTTTACTACCCAACAGGTTTAAGCAAGATTAACGACAACAAAGGCACAGTTGCTCTTAACATGGATTTTACCGGCCTTAAACCCGACCACACCTACAAAGCCGAGTTTATAGACGGGGTAGGCCTGCACCCAAAATGCGTATTTACCACGCAATCCGATTCGGCAGTAAAAGACTTTGATTTTCTGGTTGGCTCGTGCGCGCTGATGAACACAGATATTACCCGCTTTGTTTTTCCGGGTGGTTCTACAGCCATCTTCGAATCGATGCGGCGTAAAAAATCGGATTTTATGCTCTGGCTGGGCGACAACGTGTACTACTTTGGTAAACACTACAAAAGCTACGACGGCATGTTTCAGCGCAACCTACGTGTGCGCAACTACTTCCCTGCCCTGCAGTTCTTTCTGGCATCGGTACCCCACTATGCTATATGGGACGACCACGATTACGGCTGGAACGATGCAGACAAAAGCTTTCCGTTAAAAGATACGGCCCTTACCATTTTTAAAGGTTTTTGGCCCAACACCTATAACCCCGATACTATTCGTGGTAATTACTTTAGCTATACCTACTACGATGCTGAATTTTTTATGACCGACGACCGTTATTTCCGCGATCCCGAAGGAGATACAGCCGGTGCCTATTTTGGAGAAACCCAGCTACAATGGCTAAAAGATAAACTTAGCAGCAGCAAGGCAACCTTTAAGTTTATTTGCAGCGGTTCGCAGGTACTTAACGATAGCTACTATGGCGAGTCGTACGCCAAATACTCAAAAGAGCGGAATAACCTGCTGGATTATATTGCCACTAACAACATAAAGGGGGTAATATTCCTTTCGGGCGATAAACACTTTAGCGAAATGAGTAAACGCAACTGGAAGGGTTACCCGATGTACGATTTTACATCTTCGCCATTAACCAGCCCTGTGGTTAAAATACGCACCAGTGGCTTTGTAAATAACTATTCTGAACCCGGCACACTGCTTTACCGTAAAAACTTTGGCAAGGTATCTATAACCGGCCCGGCCGATAACCGTGTTTGTAAATTGGAAATTTTCGGTATTGCCGGCGATAAAAAATGGGAATACATAGTTAATGCAAACGACCTTAAGGTTAAGTAGTACTACTTTAAACAACGCCAAATAACAAACTAATAATCAGCCATTAATTAAAAAGCCTGAAAGTGATTTACTTTCAGGCTTTTTAATTTAAACCAAACGGCCTTAGTAATAAACCACTCCATCCCAGGCTGCCCGTTGTTTTCCATCGGGGTCAACTTCAAGGCGGGTTTTATTATTAAAAATCATGGTAGCACGCTCGTTGTGGCTGTAAGGTTTCCAAACCTGGGCGCCGGTTCCGTTAGGGTTGCCATAGCGGGCAAAGTTTATCCAGGCATCCTGCATTTCGCCGCTAAGGCGGTTAATCAGCTTTTTGGTGGCTATTACCTTTAGCAGTTTACCCTGGCGGCCATCGTAGCTACCGAAAACAAAAGGTAACTCCAGCCCGTGGAAAGATTTCATACCGGCCACATTCAGTGCAAAGGAGCTCCACTCGAAACGGTACATGTAAACAGGCGCATACATGCTACGGCACTCTGCCAATCTAATAGCCGGTATACGGAAAATAGCATCGGTAAGTATATCTATTACCCCACTTGTTTTAGGGTAATTTTTATATGCTGCAGTAACTTTCTTCGTGTTTTCATGTGTAGTTACCTGATTGAAATATTTTTCTAACCCTTCGCGTGTACGGGGAGCCATTTTAAGCTTACGGCTGGCAAACATAGTAGCCTCGTGTTTATTGGTGCCTATCATCAACTCTACATTACCGCCAAGGTCTGGTTTCTGGCACTTAAAAATATCATCGGTAAGCAGTTTGCCATCAATAGTTGGCGAAAACACTTTGTAATTGGTGTTAGCCACCATATACTCCAACAGCTTATCTTCAGCAGCCTTCAAGGTATCCATAGGTATTCTGGCCAACGCATCCAGGCTATCGGGGTTAACATTTAATATGCTGAAGTACTTATTGGTAAGCATGTTTGCTACATCGGTAGACCAAAGTATAGCCGGAGGGCCGCTCTCTATAATAGCACGCTTAAACAAGCCCTTAGCCAATTTAGTAGATAGCAGTGTCTCTACACTTGTACCACCAGCCGATTCTCCAAATATCGTAATCTGGTCGGGGTCGCCGCCAAAGGCTGCAATGTTTTCGCGCACCCAATGCAGCGCAGCAATCTGGTCTTTTATACCCAGGTTATTTTCGTAACCAGCCGCATTACCTTCTTTAAAATACAAAAACCCCCAGGGGCCTAAACGGTAGTTAATTGTAACAACTACTACATCACCGCGTTTGGCA
The DNA here is from genome assembly GCA_046051095.1 of Bacteroidota bacterium. Lineage (GTDB taxonomy): Bacteria > Bacteroidota > Bacteroidia > Chitinophagales > LD1 > Bog-950. Next base: position 3,123 of record JBJOOW010000360.1, read on the forward strand.
AGTTTAGAGCCATCATAAAGGTCGGCCGAGCCCGAACCAATAACAAAGCCACCACCATGTATCCAAAACATTACAGGGCGTTTTTTACCATCGGCTGCAGGCGAAAATATGTTCAGGTAAAGGCAATCTTCAGATTGGGGGCCTTTATCGGTTAGTCCGCTTTGTGTTTGCGGGGCAACAGGGCCAAACTCTGTAGCCGATTTTACCCCACTCCACGGCTGTACAGGGCGCGGAGCCTTAAATCGTTCTGCCTCGGCGTATTTTATTCCACGCCATACACTCACACCATTAGCCTGCGTGCCTTGCACCTTACCGGCTTTTGTCTGCACATCAGTTATAGGCAGTATTACATTATCGTTTTTGGCTGTGCCAAACAACGATAGCATTAAGAATATTATGAAAGGGGTAGCTCGTAAATAGGGGCTCATATGGCTTCAGTTTGTGTTTTGGGAGTGCGAAAATACATCTTTCAAAAAACCATTGGACGATTAAAACGCAAAAAAATTTTAATAACCGGTACAAAAAACAAAAAGTCCTTACCGTAATAACCGGCAAGGACTTTCAATATACAGCTACAGCGTTTTTGTTCTGCAGCTATATTACTTTTTACCCTTACGGCTAGCCAGGGCGTCGCCTTCTACTTTACCGTACTTTTTAAGGTGGTTCTTTGCCTGGCGGTTAGCAATATCTATACCCAATGCCAGTATCAACTTTTTACCTGCCTGAATTCTCTCAGGGTGCTTTTTGCCCTTACGGAAATTATCGAAAAAGAACTTAGAGTACAGGATAGCGAAAGGCGCACAAGGGTTATGCGACAGGTGTTTACCAAATACACGCTTATGTACCACATTGGTTTGGGCGCTCATAGCATTGTAGGCAGCTTCGGTGTTTTTATAGGTAACCTCGTTATCGCCATAGCAGGCACAAAGCTGCATAGGCGCTTTAGGTACCCAGTTAACCAGGCAGTTCTCTTTTAACTTGCAGGTAAAAGGAAAATTAGGGTCGCTGCGGAACTTCTCTACAATAGTATCTACTATCATATCTTTTGGTACTTTGGGCAGTATAGAGTTTACATAGCCAAAGTCTTTCTGACGGGGCTGGGCAAACA
>JBJOOW010000361.1:0-3891 GCA_046051095.1 Bacteroidota bacterium
ATATGCATCTGGTGGCCTGCTCGCGGCTTATTAATGCAGGTTCGGCTGCTTATCTGCGCAGCTACCTTGGCGATAGCATTACAACAGATATAGAAGGTAACCCACGCCGCTATAACAGTACACCGGCCGATATAGGTGCTTATGAAGCCCAGCGCGATGCACGGGCCACAAACCCTTCGGTATCGCCGCTTAATACATTGTTGTATTACTGCTCGGGTAGTAATACTTCGGTAACGGTTAATGGTACAGGTAACAACAGTTATCAATGGACATTGCTTGATAGCATTGGACGCCGGTTGCCAATAACCGATGATTCGGTTTTGATGGGCACCGGTACCAACACGTTAGCATTCAAAAATCCACCACTGAGTTATAACGGATTAAGCTACGCGCTTGTAGCTACCGATTTGAATGGCTGCCGTGGTTATGCTAATATTACTCTGAACGTGTTTAAAGAGCGGATATATGTAGATAGTTCTAAAGTAAACGGATTAAACAACGGTACCAGTTGGGCTAACGCCTATACCAGCCTTACCAGTGCTCTTGCCAACGCTGCCATTAATCCTACCTGCCATACCGAAATATGGGTGGCCAAAGGCACATATTACCCTACAACAAACACTAACCGCAGCGCAACATTTACCTGGCCAAAGAATGTAGGCATATTTGGTGGCTTTAGGGGGGTAACTACTGATACAGCCCTTAGCAGCAGAGATTATATAAACAACCAAACCATATTAAGCGGTGATATAGGAACGAAAGGCAACACGGGCGATAACAGTTATGTGGTGGTTACATCTGCTACTAATATTACCAATACCTCTACGCTGGATGGTTTTACCATTACAGGTGGTAACGGTGGCTATGTTGGGCAGAATGGTGCCGGTATGGTGCTCACAGGCCCGGGCAAGGTGTTTAACTGTAATTTTGTAAGCAATACCGCTGCACAGTATGGTGGTGCTGCGTGGGTACAGGGTGATGGTGTGTTTTATAATTGCAATTTTTATTACAACACCGCTGATTATAGTTATGCCACTATTTATATAACAGGCGGCAGGCCACGTATAGTAAATTGTAACTTTAAAGCCAACCAATGTTTTCCTGAAAATGGCGGTTGTCTCATCGGTATTGAAACCGCATCGCCATACATATACAACTGTGTAATAAGCGGCAATAAGCTTGGCTCTGGTGCAGGTATATGCGCTGGTAATGGTAGCGATGTATTTGTTGGCAGCACAACTATTGCCGGTAATGCTATAGAACGCCCTTTTGTGGGTGCTACAGTATCGGCCGCCGGTATACTGGGCGATCCGTCATCATCATTTAATATAGCCAACTGTATTATATGGGGTAATACTGCCAATGGCGAAATTAACAGCAGCAAACAGATTGATATACATAACGCCACTGTAATTAACAGCGATTTTCAGACGGATAGTGTATTTGCTGGTGATTATAACTACAATACCGACCCATTGTTTGTTGATATGACCGATGCAGCGCTTGCACCTACTATGCAGGGCAACTTAAGCCTGCAAAGCTGCTCGTACCTGATAGATAAAGGCGATGGCTCGTACAGTATGCTGGGGCAACTGGATGTTGCTGGTAACACACGTATATACAACAACCGTATAGATATAGGTGCTTACGAAATACAATCGGTGGCACAAACACCAATAAACGCACCAGCCAGCACCGTGCGCGATACAGCTGTTTGCGCCGGACAGGATGCTGTATTTAGCCTGCCTGCCGGTATTGTCGGTACCTTTACCTGGCAGGTAAACACCGGTAACGGTTATACAGATATTACATCGGGTGGATTGTACAGCGGCTATAACACAAACAGCCTGCGGGTGGCTAATACTACTGCTGCTGTTAACGGTGCGCGCTACCGTTGCAAGGTAGCATCGGCTAACGGCTGTTATTTTGTATCGCAGATTGGTAAGCTTACTGTAAAACCAATGCCATCGCTTGTTATTGGCAACCTGCAGGATGGTTACTGTATTGACCACAGCGGACAGATTACCCTGAATGCTATTATAGATGGATTTAACTACTATAATCACGAGGCTACTTTCTGGGGGCGCGGTTTGGTATTACCTACTGCCGATTTTGTGCCGGTGTATGCCGGCCTGGGCCCCGATACACTTTATATGGCGTATACCAACAGTGCAGGTTGTTCAGATACGGTATATAGAATTGTAACAGTTTCTAACCGCCCCGACGTAAATGCTACAGGTTACCAGCCGCAAATATGCCGCGGCGATACTGTAAGGATTAATATGCCTGCTGCTGTATCGTACCACTGGAGCACCGGTGATACTACTCAAATGCTATCGGTAGGCAATAGTGGCACCTATGCTGTTACACTTAGTAATGGCGGTGTTTGTACGGCTTCTAACTCGTATACCATTACGGTTAACGACTATCCTACTAAACCATACATAACCACTAGTGGAGCTACCAATATATGCACCGGGTTAAACCAGAATGTAACCCTGGTGGCCAATGGCGGTGCGGGTAATTATTTATGGTCGAACGGCAGTACAGCAACGCAGCTTGTTATAAATGAAAACAATGTTGGGGCTTATACTGTTAGCTCGTATAGCCAATCGCCATCGTGCAGGGTAGCCTCCGATACCATAACCATTGGCGTATATAGCCCGCCATCTGCTCAGGTAACGTACACAGGCCCTGCCGATTTGTGTGGCCGTGATTCTGCCGTGCTTAATGTAGCCCCATCTTTATCATATATATGGAGTACAGGACAAACATCTTCCACTATTAAAACAAGTGGTGGTTCCTACTCTGTAACCGTTACCGATGCTCATTCGTGTACGGCATCCGGTTCAATAACCGTTAATAATTCGGGCCGCACCATTGCCTCTATTTATGCACCAAACGGATTGGATGGCTGCAATGGTAATGGAGTTGTGATATTTGAGGCAGCAGGTAATAATAATATCTTCTATCCTGTATATAACTGGTACCGTGTTGGCTCACCCGATTCTTTGGTAGATGACCATGCGAATGGTATTAATACTGCCGTAAGCGGTACTTATTATGTAGTTATACAAACAAATGAAGGTTGTGTAGACACATCGGCTCCGGTAACAATAACTGTAACACCACAGGTAACTGTAACCCTCTCGCCACCACCGGGATCGGATATATGTGCTGGCTCTATAATAACAGCCAATTATTTTCCGGGGTTTGCGTATCGTTGGTACGCATACGAAGTTGGAGTTGGGCGAATTGAACTGGGGCAGGATACTGCTTATAAGAAAGCAACTAAAACACCGGGCAATCTTTGGCTTGAACTGGTTGATACTATTTCTGGTTGCTTATATCAGCAGCCTTATAACAACTATACGTTTACAAGTGCTTATAGTGGTTATTCCGGAAATGTATGTGCCAATGGTTTTGCTATGGTGGCTGCGGCTCCTGCCAGCAATACAAGAGCTTTTAATGGTTATTTATGGAGCAATGGTGATACCAATCAGGAAACGCCTGTTTACGCACCGGGCGCTTATACTGTTACCCTGTCTTTTGCTGGTTGCGACGTAGTGGATACGGTGGTAGTACCAACTGTGCCTGTTAATGCGACCAATGTTTTATCTGTAACCAATAATAATGGTTGCCTGGGCAGCCGGTTAGATTTTAGTGCGGCAACAACATTTGGCGGTACACATCCACACTATGTGTGGCTTGTAAACGGGCAGAATGTGGGTGCTGCGGATACTTCAGTGTATAATTCGACAACCCTACAGGATGGCGATACCGTTAGATGTTTGTTGATTAGTGACCACCCATGTGCTTTAATTGATAGTATATATTCTAACTCACAAGTAGTTCATTTAACGGGTACTGTTACCCCTACTGCTACTATAG
>JBJOOW010000362.1:0-3567 GCA_046051095.1 Bacteroidota bacterium
ACAGGGCTACGATTTTTACCACCTTTGGAAAAACCGCAACGTTAAACTACAATTGGGCGGTAGCGACCAATGGGGAAACATAGTAACCGGTACCGAGCTGATACGCCGTAAAGATGCAGGCGAAGCTTTTGCTTTAACCACCCAGCTAATTAAAAAAGCCGATGGAACTAAGTTTGGCAAAAGCGAAGGCGGCAATATATGGCTGGACGCCAAACGCACATCGCCCTACAAATTTTATCAGTTTTGGCTTAATGTAGCCGATGCCGATGCGCCGGGCCTTATCCGCATATTTTCGCTTAAAAACCAACAGGAGATAGAGGCACTTGAAAAGCAGCATGCCGAAGCACCACACCTGCGTATATTGCAAAAGGCATTGGCAGAAGAAGTTACAGCACGTGTACATTCCGAAGCCGACCTTAAGCGCGCTCAGGAAATGACTGCCATACATTTTGGTTCATCGTTCGATGAGTTTAAAAAGCTTAGTAATGAGGAGATAGAGGGCTCGTTCGACCAATCGGAAATTTTTGCTGTAAGTAAAGATTTGTTTGCCGGGGAAGTAGATGCGGTGGGCTTACTGGGTGCCGATACCACCATATTTGCATCTAAAGGCGAGGCCCGCAAATTGATTCAAGGCAACGGGCTAAGCATTAACAAGCAAAAGTGGGGCTTAGATAAAAAACTTACCTCAGCCGATCTTTTGCATGGCAAATATCTTTTGGTGCAAAAGGGCAAAAAAGAGTATTACCTGATAGCAGTTAACTAATTGAATGCTGAAAAAACTGGTGCTTTGCTTTTTTGTGGTGGGTGTGTTGGCGTTAGGGTTTACCGGTTGCGGTACTAACCCTTTTGCCTGCATTACTGTAGAGGGTACCGGAGATACTATACACGTTAATCAACCGGTGGTACTAAATGCTTACTGCTCTACACAAGCCAGCCAGTATAATTGGGAGATAAACGGCGATTCGGTTTATTTCGATGTACGTATTACGTTGCGTTTTCCTACACCCGGCGAGCAATCTGTTTATCTGTTGGTGGCCAATGGTCGCAAAACATCGGGCACTACCCAAAAAATCATGGTGTATCCTTAATCAGGATTCTATTTTTGCCCCTAATACTTCAACCATTGCCTGCGTTTTAAGCAATATTTCATTCCATTCGCTTTCGGCAATGCTATCGTAGGTAATTGCACCACCCACGCGTATGCTCAAATACTGTTTGGTTTGGTTGTATAGTATACTGCGTATTACTACGTTAAAATCAAAATCGCCATTGGGGGTAATGTAACCTACACTGCCGCTGTACAGGCCGCGCTTAAAGCTTTCGTAGTGTTCTATGTTTTTCATTACTTCTACCTTAGGTGCTCCGGTCATGCTACCCATAGGGAAAGCATGTTTTATTGCATCAATACCACTTGTGTTATTTATTTGCGAAGTAACAGTCGATATCATTTGGTTTACGCTGGCAAATTCATAAATGCCGCAAAGCTCTTCTACCAGTACACTACCCGGCGTGCTGCTGCGTGCTAAATCGTTGCGCACCAGGTCTACTATCATCAGGTTTTCGGCGCGTTCTTTTTCGTTGGTGCGCAGTTGTTCCTGTAGTTGTATGTTTTCTTCGGTAGTGCCCCCCCTTTTAGTAGTGCCCTTAATAGGCTGCGATATTAGCTTGCTACCCTCTTTTTTTATAAACCTTTCCGGGCTGGCGCAAAGCAGGTATTTATCATGCAATTTTATAAAACTGCTAAACGGGGCGCGTGCCTTATTGTTTAGTTGTGTAAATACCTCTACAGGTTCAATGGTTGTACTTTCGGCATAAAACTCGTTGCAGTAATTCAGTTCGTAAAAGTCACCTGCCTCTATCTGCTGCTTTATTCTTTCAATATTCTGCAAATAAACGCTCTTTGCTGTTCTTGCTTTAAGTACGGTATTCTGCTTTTCTACTGCGTACTTCGCACTTCGCACTTCGTACTTCTCTATCGCTTCTACCAGTTCAAAGGTTTCGGGGTAGTTGCGGTTTACCGTTAGTTTATTGCCGGTAAATTCAAATATGTAACGGGGTTTAAAAAAGTACATATCCGGAAACCCCACTCCATCATCATTGTTACTCTGCAGTTGTTCAATTTCGTTTTTAAGGTCGTAGCTTAAAAAGCCGAACACCGGTGTACTAAGGTTCCGGGTAAATAGTTTAAGCTTATCTAACGCGCTGCTGTTTTGGGTAAGCGCGTTTACACCCAATACCGGCGCACCGCCTGTTTCGCCGGTATTAATATGGTCAAGCGCGTCTACAGCCAGCACCCATTCTTTAGCAGGGTATTTATTAAAGTTGTAGTTGTTGCTATCTAACAGGCATACTACATTAAAGCTGTTGGCCCAGGCTAACGCTTTTTGTTTAAACACCGCAACATCGGTTATAGGTAGGGTAGTAGTTTCTGCCACAATGCAAGAATAATGTTTATTCTTTGCGTAGTAATTACATCCCGGGTATGCTTAATCTTAATTTTACACCTTTCCCAACCTTATATACACAACGGTTAGTGCTTCGGCAATTACAATTCAGCGATGCCCCGGCTCTATCTGCACTGCGTAGTATGCCACAGGTAAACCAGTATATCGACCGCACCCCTTTCTTAAGTATAGAAGAAGCAAATAAGCAGATAGAGCGGTTAACCAATGGCGTGGCAGCGGGCACAAACGGATATTGGGTAATATCTGCCTTAGGTAGTAATGATTTGATTGGTACTTGTTGCTTGTTTAATTTTTCCGAACCCAACTTAAGCGCCGAGTTGGGGTACGAACTGCACCCTGCCTGGCAGGGCAAAGGCATAGCTGCCGAAGCAGTAGATGCCGTTATAAAATTTGCGACCCAATCTGCCGGCTTTAAAACTATCGAAGCCGTTATTCAACCTGCTAACCTAAAATCAATTGCTTTGGTAAAGCGGTTTGGCTTTAACCGCGATGAGGCCACGGAAGCCCGGTTAGCTTTAAAAGGCTTCGAAGTATTTGTGCTAAAAGAATAGCAATATTTTTTTCGAAAAGCACTTGCATTTACAATTTGCGTACTATGTTTGCCCTATGAACCGCAAGTGGAATTTACAACTAGCGGCTTTGATAAGCTTTATTGTTTTATCGGTTTACATCATCTTCACAACCGACCTTACATCCGTTTTTCATTCATCAGGTACTACCAAAACAAACGATAAGCCTGCCAATGCAGTTACTACTGCTGCGCCGGCCCGTTTTGCTACTGCCGAAGAGAATGCTCGATGGACAGAAGGTAAATCGCTGTTTAAGTCGAACTGTGCAGCCTGCCATAACCCAAAGGCAGATGGCACCGGTCCGGCGCTTAATGGTGTTACTGCCCGCTGGAATGGCGGCGGTAGTTACCAGGGCAAAACCGGCGAACAGTGGCTGTATGCCTGGGTTAAAAACTGGCGTACTGTTAAAGATGCCGGTTACCCCTATGGCGTAACCATGGCCAACTCGCGCGGTAGCGAAATGAATGTATTTACCAGCCTGAACGACAAACAGATAGCCGATATTCTGTTTTACGTTGAGCACCCATAAACAA
>JBJOOW010000363.1:0-2770 GCA_046051095.1 Bacteroidota bacterium
ATCTTATTGTTCAGGGCACTAAACACTAATTAAATCTAAAAAAATCAACCTAAAGTAACTAAAGAAGTAACTTCAGGCTGAATTATTAACTAAAATATTATATGAAAAAAGTTAAATTCATTGTTTTAGAAGAAGTTGGAGACAAAGATTTAATTGCTTTAGAAAAGGAGTACATGTTATTATATTATTTTCTTGGCACTTTCCGTGGTAAGTTTGATTTGCATAAATTAATTGAGGATTTCACAAGTGTTGAAACAGGTAAAAAAACTTTTGAAGAAATACAGGACCCAAATGTTTGCTTGACATTTGGTAATGATAGCGGTTATCTAGAAATAGATAAGAACATTGCCCATTTTATTAGCAATTATCCACATACAGATCCAGATCTGGATATGCCATTAAAAGAACTACTAGAATTAATGAAACAATGGAGAGATTTTTTGGATGGTGGAGCGGTTGTCTTGTAAACCCATCTGGGCTTAGGCTGTGCCTACGTCCGGCAAGCTTGTAGCTTTTAGCTACATTAATCAAATATACCTGTTATATATTCACAGCAGGTTTTCGCCTCGTTTTTTTAGTAGCGCCCACCGCTGGGACACAATTAATGGTATATGTTTAAAGAATATGACGTTGTTATTGCAAACAAAAATATAAATGAAGTCCCCAAAGGCTCAGTTGGCACTGTTCTAATAGTATATGAAAGTAACAATGATTTTGAAGTAGAGTTTATAGATGTAAAGGGACAAACCTTGGCAGTTTTAACTGTTTCAGGGAGTGATTTGGAATCACAATCGTAAATAATGCCCCACTGGGCGTAGGCTGAGCCTACGTCCAGCAAGCTTGTAGCTTTTAGCTACATTAATAAAATATACTTGTTATATATTCACAGCGGGGTCCCGCCTCACTTATTTTTAGCAGAGACGCCGCTGGTACAAAGAAAATAACTTCGATCATTGAAAACCCAAAATAAATTATGGTTATAACTTTTGTATGTATTCAAAATGCTCAACAAATTAGTTTGAAAGTGAGTGGCCCGGATGAAGTAACTTTAGAGAGAATAATTGAATCTTTTAACTCTAATTTTAAAGATTACCTTGATTTATACAATAAATGCATTTTGTATCCTGTACACATCACAACGCTTAAATCAATAATTAATAACTTTATCAAAAGCACGAATAGTAAAGGAGCTTTTTATGACTTATACACTTTTTTAGGTGAAAGTAAATCTTATCAATTCATTGGTGCGTGATAATACCTTATAAGCTGTAAAAGGTCCGAGCGAACGCTCGAACCAGTTTAGTCGGGTTATTTTTATCGCCCCTTTGAGCAATGAAGCTAAGCCCGGGACAAGCAGGGCTTAGTAAAAAATACACCAGCCCATACCGAAATACACGCTGCTAACCAATAGCAGACTGTTGCAGAAACTTACTTAACAACACCTGGCTGTTGTGCCTGTTTAGCCGGTACAACCGGTTAAGTTCGGTAAGGGTGCCCTGCCCCGTGCCTTGTTTGCCCATTCTTTTTTTAAGCAGTGCAGCCTGTTGGGCGGCATCGTGCCAGTTGCCCAGCAGGGTGGCCTGTTTGCTCAATCGTTTTTCTTCGGCACGTGTAGTGGCATGGCTACCGGTGCATAGCGGCAGGTTATACTTTAGTGTTTTTATAAGTATACGTATCTGGTGTGCATTGCTTTTGCCGGGGTTGGCACGTACTAGCATACTGCTTATTTTATCCCTCAGCCATTGCAGATAAGCAGTGGTGTTTATACCGTCGGGCGTTATCAAACAATCTTTAATAATCTGCCTGGTTTTAGCAAAAGGCCTGGTAGTATGGCCGGTATAGCGCTTTACAAACCGTTTAATTAAACCACTTAATTGCGCAGCAACATCTGCCTGTAATTTTTTGCCCTGTTTGCCAGCGGCTGTTTTTTTAAGGCTAAGCGCCATTAACTGTAGCTTACGTATTTTGCCGGCACGCCGGTATAGTTTATCCAGCCTTTTATCGCGGCAGGTAAAGCCGGTATAACAATGGGCCAGCAGGTGCTCGAGGGCATATATTTTTTTGAGCGTAACCCGCAGATGGTGCAACTGCTTTTGTGCGCACGCGTGTTTTACACACTGCTGCAACTGCGCTTGTGCAGTACTAAATAGTCCGTTTGTATATGCCTTGTAGTTAACCACGGCAAGCAGGTTGTTACAGTACAAAAATACTACCCTTTCTACGGCCAAACCATAAAACAGTATCGCTACTTTTTGGTGTTCGCTTTTTTCTGCTGTTTTTTAAAGTAACCCCTAAACAGAAAATTATCTTTCAGCGCATCCATATTCTCGCTGAATTTCTGCGTGCTCATTTCTACGTTATACAAACTACGTTTAACGCTGTTAGCCGTAGCGGTATCATTCACCAGGGTAGATACCGTGCCACTGCCGGTATTAACCCGATCTAACACCTGTTTAAGTGTACCGGCAGAGCTGTTCACCTTTTCGCCAGCCAGTTTTACTTCGTTTATAGCCTTTATCAGGTCGGCGCTTACAGCGGTATCGTTAATAATGGTAGCCAGCAGCCCCTTGCCGTTTTTGGCATCGCTCATTATATCATTCAAATCGGCCGATACCTGCAAAATATTATTGCTTACTACATCAACATTATACAGCGTATGCCTTAGCTGCGCGGCAATAGTAGTATCCATCAGCACGGTGTACAGTGTGCCCCGGCTATCGGTAATGTTTTGTGTAATGGTGCGCAGGTTATCCGATATTACCAGTATGTT
>JBJOOW010000364.1:0-3688 GCA_046051095.1 Bacteroidota bacterium
AAGGCTATGGGCCGTGGGGCAACTGCGCTTAACAGGTGCTCGTGCAATTTAGGTATGGCAAGGTCTGCCGGTTTAAACGATAACATAATCAGCCGGTAATAAGTTTATAAATAACAGGCACTAACACGCCCGCCGAAAGCAGGCCAATATACACATTCCGGTTTTTTAGTTCCTTGTTTCGCAGTATAACTACATCGGCAATCATCATTGCCACAAACCATATTACCAATGCTATAAGGCGCATGGTATCATCGGCAGGGGCCATGCCGTCATTTTCGCGCCCCAGCGCGTGAAAAGCAATTTCGAACATGGTGCGCGCACCGGCACCCATTATTATTAAAAGCAAGGCTATAAGGTAGTAGGTCATAATATAGTCAGGTGTCTGTTTTATCGCTTTCCCATTCAAAAAATCCCTTTGGTATACCAAGCTTGCTTAGTACATCGCCAACCAGTTTATGTTGTTGCTGTGCACTGTTGGCTGCATAAAACCCGGTGACAATTTCTGCTACAGTTGCATCTATGTGTTGCAGGTTAGCTATCCGGTGCTTTACGCCCGGCAAGGGCTGTTTATATATTGTATACACATAACCCAACACTTCTGTTACAGTTTTGTGTAAAAGCATAGTTGCAGTAGCTTCATCGGTTTCAAGCACATCGGTGGCATCTTCAAAAGCCAGAGCAATGGAGTATTTAGCCATTGTTACCTGCTGTGCTGTTAACCCTGCCGATAGGTTTACATATTTCTTTGCAGTTTCTACCAACGCTGTGGTGTCAACGGTTTTATCATCAAAATACAATACACCGGTAGCCAGCATGTGGGCCGTGCAGGGGCGGTTGTTTTTTAACTCGCTTTCAAAACTTACATGGGTATGCTGCAGGGCGTTAATAAAAATCTCACAAGGCACTCCATTAAAAAATTTCTGTACCCGCTGGCGATAATCTCCATTATGTATTACGTAAATATCAAAATCGCTGGCAGCGTTGGCTGTACCCCTTATTATACTGCCACATACAAACACCGCCTGCGTGCTATAGTTAGCCCGTATCCAGGTCAGCGCCTGATTAATACAGAGGGTGTATTTCTCTTCCATGCTTATACAATGGCCGGCAACACTTTGCCTGCACATTCACCAAAACCTATACGCACGCCGTTAGCTTCGCAATGGCCGCGCAGTATTACGGTATCGCCGTCTAAAATAAAGCGGCGCTCGGTACCATCGGGCATTTTTACTGGGTTTTTACCCTGCCAGCTAATTTCCAGCATCGAACCGTAGCTATCGGGCGTTGGACCGCTGATGGTGCCGCTGGCATACATATCGCCTACCTGGATATTACAGCCGTTTACCGTATGGTGCGCCAACTGCTGCGCCATGTTCCAGTACATATATTTAAAATTGCTGCGCGATACCACCAGGCCCTGTCCGTTCTCCGGTACTATTTCTACCTCCAGGCTCAGGTCTATATTTCGTTTGCCTTCAAATTTAAGGTACGGTAGTACTTCGGGTTCCTGCACCGGTGTTTCTACGCGGTAAGGCTCAAGCGCCTCCAGCGTAACCACCCACGGCGATATGGTAGAACCAAAGTTTTTTGCCAGAAAAGGCCCCAGCGGCACATACTCCCATTTTTGTATGTCGCGTGCACTCCAGTCGTTAAACAGCACCAGACCAAAAATATGCTCCTCAGCATTGGCAGTACTTATACTTTCGCCCATATTAGTAGGCTTGCCGGTTATAAACGCAACTTCCAGTTCAAAATCAAGTAACCGGCAAGGGCCAAAGGTAGGTGCCGGTGCATCGTCGGCTTTGGTTTGCCCTTTGGGGCGGTGTATAGGCGTGCCGCTTACTACTATAGATGATGCGCGGCCATGATAACCAACCGGCAGGTGTTTCCAGTTAGGCAACAGGGCATTGGCCGGGTCGCGGAACATAATACCCACGTTGGTAGCATGCTCTTTGCTCGAATAAAAATCGGTATAGTTGGGTACCTGTACCGGCATCAGCAACTGTGCATCGCTTTGTGGTATCAGGCAGTTGCTGCGCAACACTTTGTTATCGCGCAGTTCGGCGTTATCGGCACTCAGCAGTTCCGATAGCCGTTCGCGCACAGCATTGGTAACCGGCTTGCCTAAAGCAATAAATGCGTTTAAGCTGCTTTGCAGAAAAACCTCTTTATCTAAATGTATAGCATCAAGCAAGCCCGAGTTGGCTACTACAGAAAGGTCGACTATATACTCACCAATGGCTACACCTACGCGTGGTGTGGTATCGGTAGTTTTAAAAATACCAAACGGCAGGTTTTGTATCGGAAAATCGCTGCCGGGTTTTACTTCTACCCAGCTCTTTAATTTAGGGTCATTCGCCTTGTGCATGATTACACAGATTTAAGATTAGAGCACAAGATTACACAGATAATTCAAAAATCAAGATGATAATTCATGTATTAATAGGCGGCATCTACGTTACACGTCAAAGGACCAGTCGGTAGTATCGCTTTCGTTAAACTTTTTACGACTTTCTGCTTTTTCTATCTGGCGGGTAATAATCATGTCGGCTATTACTTCGGCAGCATCGCGCTCGCTTACTTTAAGTGCTTCGGCCAGTTTTTTTTCGTTTATATCAATGCGGTATAGTATCCATTTCAGCTTTTCAAAGTCGGTGCGTATCAATTCATCTATCCGCTGCGCAAGCACCTGCCTTACCGCACGAAACCTGTCCTCATCGGTACCGGTAGCGGGCAAATGTTTCTCATCTATCTCAAACGAATCGAAAAGCTGTTTATTAATATCCATACTCTGCAAAAATAAATTTCACAGCATATTGAACAGATTATATTTTGCCTTTAATCTGTATTATCTGCTTAATCTGCTATGATTTTTAGCCTATATCCATCTTATCCAACACACTAATACCAAACAAAGAGAAATCATACTTCACCGGGTCTTTAGGATCAAACCCTTTCAGGTTTTCTGTCAGCTCAACCACGGTTTCCCAATCGGTTTGTTTACGCTTTATTAAGCCCAGCTTACGCGCAGTTCTATCCACGTGTACATCCAGCGGTATGTATAGTTGTGCGGGCTTTATCTTCTTCCACAAACCAAAATCTACACCATGTTTATCCTTGCGCACCATCCAGCGCAAAAACATATTCATGCGCTTACAGGTACTACCTCTTAATGGTGTAGCAATATGCTTACGGGTGCGTTGCGGCGCATCTTCCAACGAAAAAAAGTAATTATGAAATGCCTCTAACCGGTTTTCCTGATTTCCACCAACTATAAAAGCATTTTCCAGCGAGCTATACTTACTATAATGCTGTTTAAAAAACTCGATAAAGTAAAGCGCATCGGTAGCGTTGAAGGTACGATGTTTAAAATTCAGAAACCGTTTAAGGTCATGTTCCTGATGGTTTACTACAAAATCGTGCGGGGCGCCATCCATCAGCTCAACCAGTTTGTTGCCCGACGTAATAATACTTTTGCGGTTGCCCCAGGCCAGCATGGCTACCCAAAAGCCTATAATCTCTTTGTCCTGTAGCTTACTAAACCGATGAGGTATGCTAATGGGGTCAGCATCTATAAATGCTGATGAGTTATATTCTTTGTATTTACGCTCCAGCAGTTCGTATACCTGTTCGCGCTTCATAAACTCATGCGTTCTATCACCTGCAAAAATTCATCTTTACGCTCGCG
>JBJOOW010000365.1:0-3665 GCA_046051095.1 Bacteroidota bacterium
TTTGGTTAGTGTTGGGTGGCTCCAAAGATCAAACTTGCCACTGCCTTTGGTTTGCAATCTCCACAAATTGGTAAGCGGGGCCGCAGCAGCCACAAAAAACTCTACATGGTAGCGGCTACCCAGCAAGGTGGCTTGTATGTATATATTACCCAGCAATTGATTTAAATCGAGTAGGGCAGGTGTTTGGCTGGCTGTGGTTCCCTGCGATGGGTTAAAATCTGCAAGTATGTTATAATAGCGGGTGCGGGCCAGGTTAACGCCGTTAGAGTCGTTACAGCCTACAGCAAACTGTACGTTTTTAAACGATGCAGTATCGGCCCAAAGGTCAAAATACACACCATTGCGCGAATAGTTGTAGGCAAACATGGTATAGGCAGAATCTGGTGGTACGTTGTAGCCAAGGTGAAAGTTGATATTACCTGCGTTGCCGGCAGCTGCAACCATAGCACGGCCATTGCGCTCGTTCAGCAGGTTTTCTATTACCTGAGAGGTAAGGTCTTTACCATCGTGCGGCCCGGTGTACGAACCTATACTGGTATTAATTACACAGGCACGGCCCAGGGCGTCGGCTTTCTTAAATATGTAATCCACAGCATCGGCAATGCGTGCATCAAAGTTCGATGCATTTACATCTACCCGTACAAATATTATTTCGCTTTCTGGCGCAATGCCTACATAGCGTTTTTCGGGTGTACTGTCGCCACTTAGCGAGTCGCCAAGTAGCGATAGTCCGTTACCGGCTGCTACGCCTGTTACACACGTACCGTGGCTCGAATCGGCTGCCGGCTCGGTATGCGGGCAGTTATTGTTATTAAGTTCCTGCCAGTTCCACTCGTTACCGTAGTTATAGGGTTGCGGTTTAGCCGTACCATTCAGGTATGTCTCATCCCATATATAACGTATACGGGTATTGCCGTTGGCATCTTTAAAATCGGGGTGTTGCCAGTAAATACCACCATCAATAATGCCCACTATTACGCCACGGCCTTTTATATCGCGGGGCAGGGGGGCAAGGCCTGCATGTATGGCATCTACGTTATTACGTATGCGGGCAGTATCCATTAGCAGGTGGCCGGTGGTATTGGGGTTTTGTATCTCCCAAACGGCAACCTCGTTGGCAAACGCCTGTAGTTTAGCGTCGGGTATCTCTACCGATGCTATATTGCCATAGCTGTATTTAAAGTGGCCACCGTAGGCTTTTACCAGTTGTTTTATCTTACCCACATCGCCTTTTACCAGCAAATGCTGTGTGCCATTGGTTACCTGGCCCTTACTAAGGCGCAGGGTTGTTTCAAGGTCCAGCTTACCGGTATTTTGGGCTTGTGCCGAAAAAAAGCAGATTGCCAACAAACAGAGAAGGGTAGATAATTGTTTAATCATAAGCAGTTTGAAATTAGCTTAATTGTTTTTGTTTCACAAAAATGTATTTTCGCCGCGTTACATTTATCAACGTATGTTCACCATTATTCAGATTGTAGTGTTTATAGTGCTGTGCGGAGCCGCAGGCTACTTTTCGTACAAAGGCTATCTGTTTGTTTACAAAAACATCATGATGGGCCGAAAAGAGGACTATACCGACCGTCCTTCAGACCGCCTCAACAACATGTTGCTGGTGGCTTTCGGCCAAAAAAAGATGTTTAAAAACACCATACCGGCCATATTGCACCTGTTCATCTACGTGGGTTTTGTAATAACCCAGATAGAACTAATAGAAATATTTCTGGATGGCCTGCTGGGCAAGCACCGCCTTATTTACCATGCGGTAGAGGGCATTCCTTTCCTACGTGGTATATATGTGTTTACCATATCGTTTATCGAATCGGTATCGGTACTGGTGTTTATAGCTACTATAGCTTTCCTTAGCCGCCGCTGGATACTGCGCGTGCCGCGCCTTAATAAACCAGAGTTAAAGGGCTTTCCGGTAATGGATGCTACTATCATCCTGTTGTCAGAAATTTACCTGCTTACCTGTATTTTCAGCATGAACACGGCCGACATGGCCATGCACAACGGCGAGTACGGCTTTTTAGTAAGCGGTATACTTATGCCGGCATTTGCCAACCTTGGCCACACGGCACTGGCTGTTATTGAGCGTATAGGTTGGTGGGGCCACCTGATAGGTGTACTGGCATTGTTGGTTTACTTACCATACAGCAAACACCTGCATATATTGCTGGCGTTCCCCAACACATACTTTGGCCGTCTGGAACCTAAGGGCTACATTAAAAACATGCCGCAGATTACTACTGAGATTAAGCTGATGATGGACCCAAGTGCGGTACCACCACCAGTTGATCCTAATGCGGCCCCTGTAAAATTTGGCGCTAAAGATGTAATGGACCTTAGCTGGAAAAACCTGTTGGATGCCTACACCTGCACCGAGTGTGGCCGCTGCACGGCTGCCTGCCCGGCTAACCAAACCGGCAAACTGCTTAGCCCGCGTAAAATAATGATGAACACCCGCGACCGTATGGAGGAAGTAGGTAAAAACCGCGATGCTAACGGCGGTGAGTTTAAAGATGATGGCAAAAGCCTGATTGAAAACGGTTACATAAGTATAGAAGAGTTACGTGCCTGCACTACCTGCAACGCCTGCGTAGAGGAGTGCCCGGTAATGATATCGCCGCTGGAAATTATAGTAGAACTGCGCCGCAACCTCATAATGGAAGAAAGTAACGCGCCGGCCGAATGGAACGGTATGTTTACAGCCATGGAGAACAACGGCGCCCCCTGGCAGTTTAGCCAGCAGGACCGTTTGAACTGGCAGAAATCGTAACAGGAATTATCAACATTCAATAATTAATAATCAATAGAAGTAGGATGGAAGTAAAAACAATGGCAGAATATGCCGCAAACGGAGAAACCCCAGAGGTGTTGTTTTGGGTAGGCTGTGCCGGTAGCTTTGATCAGCGCGCACAAAAAGTTACCCGCTCGTTTGTAAAAATATTGAACCACCTGAATATTAAGTTTGCTGTACTTGGCACCGAAGAAAGCTGCACCGGCGACCCGGCCAAGCGTGCCGGTAACGAGCTGGTATATCAAATGCTGGCCCTACAGAATATTGAAGTAATGAATGCCTACCAGGTAAAACGCATAGTAACTACCTGCCCGCATTGCTTTAACATACTTAAAAACGAATATCCAAGCTTAGGTGGCACTTACGAAGTAATACACCATGCTACTTACCTGCAAACGCTGATTAACGAAGGCCGTATAAAAATGACCGACGCGGCCAGCTTTAAAGGTAAAAAAATAACCTACCACGATAGCTGCTACCTGGGCCGCGCCAACGAAATATACGAAGCGCCCCGCAAAGTACTGGAGCAACTGGATGCCGAACTGGTTGAAATGAAAAGTTGCCGTACCAAAGGCCTTTGCTGTGGTGCAGGTGGTGCGCAGATGTTTAAAGAAGATGAACCCGGTACTAAACGTATTAACATTGCCCGTACCGAAGAGGCTTTAGAAACCAACGCCAATATAGTAGCTGCGGCCTGTCCGTTCTGCAATACCATGATTACGGATGGTGTAAAAAGCAAAGACAAACAACAGGACATTAAAGTGTTTGATATTGCCGAACTGCTTGCAGCAGGGCAGGGGTTAGAGAATATTAACCTGTAATAAATATACTTGCAAATAACTGAGGCCTGCGTTTACATCCCGTAATG
>JBJOOW010000366.1:0-2678 GCA_046051095.1 Bacteroidota bacterium
TATCAGGCTAAAATGAATTTTGTAACCTACTACGGCACAACAATTGAAAAAACGTTAACAGCCCCGCACCGAAAGGATCCCGGTAAAAGGCCCAACCAGTTTTTTTTATTGCTAACATCAAAAATTCAGAAATCATGAAAAATGTAAGATTGATAGTTGCCGCGTTTTCTATTGCCGCAACCTTACTGGCTGCCAGTTGTAACAAAAAAGCCAGCGACCAAACCAGCAAAGTAGCATTTAAAATAACCGATGCCCCCGCAGACTTTGATGCATTATATATAGACGTACAGGGTATTGAAGTACACACACAAGGCGGTGCATGGGTAACCTATTCATCTAACCTGGGTGTAATAAACATACTTAGCTACGTAAACGGAACATCTACCCTTATTGCTGAAGGCGAACTTAGCGCCAATGCTACTATCGACCAGATACGCCTGGTGTTAGGTACACAAAACAGTGTAGTGGTTAACGGTACATCGTATGCGCTTAACAACGCCGCATCGCTGCAACAACACTTAACTATTAACACCAGCAACCACTTACAGGCAGGTGGCCAGTACGAATGGACGATAGACTTTGATGCTGCCCAATCGGTAGTGGCTACCGGCAACGGCCAGTTTACCTTTACCCCAACCCTGCGCCTTATTGTTGACCCTGTAACCTTTACCGGTACTATTGCAGCCAACGGCACCGGTAGTGTAAATGTAGGTGGCAGTGGTAGTGGCAGCACAAGCGGCACCGGTACCATTATAGTAACAGGGCTTAGCGGTAACGTAGCCGGTAACATAAGCACTACAGCAGGCCTTGCCTCGGTATGCTTAACCGATGGTGCCAACCATACATTCTGCACCATGACCGACCTTACAGGCCACTTTAGCCTGCAGGCAGTTGCCACCGGTACCTATACCATGCAAATAGACCCCGTGTTACCTTTACTAAGCACACAAACTGTAAGCAACGTAACCGTAACCGCCGGCCAAACAACCAACGTAGGCCTTATCAGTTTCTAACAGATGTAGTAGTATAAAAACAAACAAGCCGCGGGGTAACCTGCGGCTTGTTTGTTTTTATAACAGATAACAAATTTTGAGTTGCGCTGTGTTTTGCACTTGTCCAATATGTCAGGCTGAGCGGAGTAGAAGCCTTGTGCCTTAGGGGCCCTTCGACTACGCTCAGGGTGACATAAAATCTGTAATGATGGCACTACTTTAAAGTTTACTTACACTTATACTCTTCGCCGGTAGTGCCATCTACCACTTTCCATTTTTTGCTGATGGGTGTATACAAGGCATCGCCCTGGCATACCTTGCTGTTAACGCTACCTACGGTGCAGTAGTAACATTCTTTTTTACAACCGGTAAGGCCGGCTGCGGCCAGCACAAAAAGTACAACTACATATTTCATAACCCGAAACTAATAATTTGAACCACACTACTATGGCATAATAGTTTTACCCAAACGGTACACTGCTTTTTTTATTGCTGGGGTGTAACAACAAAACGGTAATGCCAATGTGGTGGGTATGGGTTTCGCACAATGGGGTTTTGTTATGCACATTTTTGGTGCTGCAAAAAACTACCGGTACAAAAATGGCCGTATATGTAGGTAAAACAACAAGCCATGGATAAGAAACCTATAGTAAATCTGCAGTTATCTATTATTATAAAAACCACGCGCGAGCGTTGCTACTGGTGCGGCCAGCACCTGCGCGAGTGCGGTATGTGTAAAGGTACCGGCAGGTACCGTGGTGCCACCTGCCAGCCCTGCCTTGCTACGGGGTGGATGTGCCCCACACACGAGGGCGACTGGCCCAGAGGGTAGCGGTAACTTATCAACAAATTACAGGTAAATTACCTGGTGCGGGTTAGCCTGCCGGTAGCCTGCAATTATGTTGCGTATGTTAAAGTTTTCGCGGTAGCCGGGTAGTGTAGCTATAAGTTGTTGGGGTAGGTTGTTACCGGTTATATCGCTGCTGCTAAGGTAGCCCATGCGGGTAAAGGTGCCGTCTTCTACAATTATAACACCGGTTTCGGTGGTGGTGCGGCCCTGTTGGGTTATTATAAAGCTTTCGGTGCGGGCAAGTGCCTGCAGGGCCTGCTTAACTTTTTTGTTGTACTGGTTTATGGTTTTGGTTGTTGGTTGTGTACAGGGGCAGTTAGCATCGGCGCATTGGCCGGTAGCAGTACTAAGCCCGTTTAAACGCGGGCATAGTTCAAAGTCGAGGGTTAGGCGGCGCAGCAGGCTTTGCCCCTCTGTAACAGTGCTGAAAGCCGCCAGGGGTTTAAAACCTTTGGCGGCTTTGTGTATTCCTAAGCGGTGGTAGCCTTGCTGATCGTGGTAATCGGCAATAACATATACCGGTTCGAACCTTTTTTGCGAGCGGTTAAACGCAGGCCATAATCTTTTTATCTCATGCGATTCCAGCACCAGTGCCATCAATTCGCTGCCACACACCTCGAAACTTATGTTGTGTATGGCGCGCATAAAATCCTGCTTTTGGCGGCTGGCCGAGTTGTTAGAAAAATGGCTGCTAACGCGTTTGCGCAGGTTGCGCGCTTTGCCCACATACACTACTTTACCCTTGTTATCTTTAAAATAATAAATGCCGGGCAGGTCGGGCAGGGCTTCAAACTGTTCGCGTGGTACATTGGGCGGCAGGCTTTGCTCTTTCGAGT
>JBJOOW010000367.1:0-3268 GCA_046051095.1 Bacteroidota bacterium
GAATACACTTCGCACGCCGTGGTTCCATCAAATGGATATACGTGTAACCAAAAAATGGTATTTCAAAAAATTTAGTTTAGAAACATATCTGGATATACAAAACGTGTATTACAACAAAACACGCGACATACCATCGTTAGTGCAGGTTACCGATATAAACGGCCAGCCAACATACACCGACCCTTACCACTACCAGCTAAAAGAGCTGGAGAACAAAAACGGCGTATTACAACCACAACTTGGTATAATAATAGGCTACTAAAGTTTAGCCAGAAACTGCTGAGCGGTATCGAGATGCTTTTGCTGTTTGGCAGCATCCATTTTATCGAAGGTTTTTACCATCATACCCATGCGCGGGTTTTGTAAAAAGAAAGCGCGCTGGGTATGTATAAACCGCCAGAACAGCGCATCCCATACTTCGCACCATTCGCCTTTTTCGTAGTCGCTCATTTTAAGCACATAGTTACTACCGCTTATGTAGGGCTTGGTGCTCATAATACCGCCATCGGCAAACTGGCTCATACCATACACGTTGGGTACCATTACCCAATCGTAAGCATCTATAAACAACTCCATAAACCACCGGTACACCTCATCGGGGTCAAATTCGCATAGCAGCATAAAATTGCCCAGCACCATTAGCCTTTCTATATGGTGGCAATAGCCGGTACGCAATACTTTACGAATGGTAGTATCTATTGGCACTATACCGGTAGTACCGGTGTAGAAAGATGCCGGTATTTTACGCTTAAAGCCCCAGTAGTTACAGGTACGTTCTGCCGTACCTTTAAACTCGTACACAGCGCGTATAAATTCGCGCCAGCCTATTACCTGCCTTATAAAACCTTCCAGCGAGTTTAATGGCACATCATGTTTTGCAGCATAATCAATAGCAGCATCTACTACCTGCCCGGGTGTTAGCAAACCAATATTAAGCATAGGCGTAAGCACACTATGGTGTAATATGCCAGCCTGTGCTACTATGGCATCTTCGTACACACCAAAACCGTGAAAGCGGAATTGTAAAAACTGATCGAGCCACTCCTCTGCCTGCTTGTATGTGGCGGGGTATATAAACTGCTTAGATAACTGGCCGGGATTGGTTGCAAAATGTTGTTCTGTGTACTTCTGCGCCTTTGCATAAAAATTATTCAACTGCGGAAACTGAACCGGTGGCGGCACCTGTTTGCGCGGGTAGCGCAGGCGGTTATCGGCATCGTAGCTCCACTTGCCCCCTACCGGTGTTTTACCATCGGTAAGTATTTGCCAGCGCTTGCGCTGGTGTATATAAAAATCGGTTTGAAAAAAGCGCCTGTCGGTAAAGTACGCTTTAAGGTCGGGCATAGAACTTAAAAACAAAGGCGAAGGCAATTGCTGCAAACTTATACCGGCTTTGCGTGCAGCAGTTGCAATACGTTTCTGCAACCAGTTATCGGTAGTATCGGTATACGTAACATGGGTAACACCGGTAGCTGCCAAATGTGGCAGTAATTGTTGTATATCGGATAATGGGTTTGTACTTTCTACGTATTGAACGGCAATACCTTTTTGTATCAGGTAATCTTGGTAAAATTTCATAGTAGCCCGGTGGTAGGCTATTTTTTGCTTGTGAAATTTATACTGATTAAAGAACAGATATTCCTCTACCACGTATACGGCATTTACATGTGTGTAAGCACTGGTATCTTTAAACAACTGATGCGGAAATACAATAGCGGCCTTGCCCATAATTATTTGTGTTTAGCACTACGGCAGCGGTCGCTGCAGTACTTTACCTCGTTCCATACCCGCTCCCACTTTTTGCGCCAGGTAAACGGGCGGCCACAGGTAAGGCAGGTTTTTTCGGGCAGGTTTTGTTTTTTAATCTGTTTCACGGTAAGTAGTGTTAGTACAAAACAGATGAACCGGCTATAATGTTTTGCCGTTAAAAACGTAACCGAAAGAACCCATTGAGTTTGATAAAACTAAAGGGCTATTTACCCTTTTTTACAAGCATTCGGGCTATGCGGTACTTATGGTAGGTATAACGCATGGCAAAAAAAGCCAGCGTAAGGCCAACGTTGCCATCTTTATAATTGCCGCGAACAATGTACCATTTAAACCAGGCTCCCACAGGGCTTAGTAAAAGTTGCAACAAGCCGGTGCTTTTACCACTCTCCACCACATCTTCGGCGCGCAGGCGGCTGTATAACTTTAGCTTGTTTTCAAGCTCGGCTTTGGTTTCGAATGTATAATGCAGCAACGGGGCCTCTATTACCCCCAGGGTTTGGTAACCATGTGCGGTTTCGTGGCTGCGGGTGCTGCGCTCATCAAACACTACTTTGGTTTTATCCAGCAACCTTATCGGGTAATCGGGGCTTGGTACAGGAATCAGCCCGTGAACCCACTTACCCAGCACGTTCCAGTTACGGCGTATTTTATATGCATCGTACACAAAGCCGCTGGCCTTTAACAGTTGTAGCTCTTTCACTAAATCATCCGATGGTATCTCATCGCTATCAACAGCCAGTACCCATTGGTTACTGCAACAGTTGTGTGCAAACTGGCGTTGCTCTCTGAAATTATCTAATGGCCTTGAGAATATTTTACAGTTGTAACTGCGTGCAATATCAAGTGTGTTATCAGTACTGCCACTATCTACAATAACTATCTCATCGGCAAAGCCGGCACAACGCTGCAAAATACCCGGTAAGTATTTAGGGCTATTGTAGGTTAGTATGTATACCGATAGCTGCATAACACAACAATAACAACTTTGCTCCGCATTTACAGTTACCTACTATGCACGTTGTACAATCGGGCAGAAAACGTGTTTATAACAGGCAATTACAATATCAGGCTGTATGTGTAATATTACTTGGTAGATATATCATCTTAGAATTAAGCAAATACGAGAATAAATCATAACAAGCTGAATATCAAAGATAAGCAGCAATATTATTAACACAAACACACAAAACCAATAAAACAGAGCAACCTTTTACTGTTTGACAAACTCTTAAACAAAGGTTAATTTGAACGTAAAGCGCAGGCATCGGGTATTTTACGCGTTAAAATCTGTGGTTTTAGCTTATATTATTAAATTTACGGTTTATTGTAACAAGCTGTAGCGTTACTGATAAAAACAACCCTGAAGGTTTTATATAAATCTGATACTGAAAGTACTACAAATAACTTAAGCATAACTACCAGTTATTAAAATATGAAAAAAAAAGCTACGCTTAACCCACGGCGCTTGTATACCTATGTATTACAACCTATAAACAGG
>JBJOOW010000368.1:0-3751 GCA_046051095.1 Bacteroidota bacterium
GATATTAGATATAGATACATTGCTGCATGTAGATTCAGCCTCGGCACCGATAATAACCAACAACGGAAGCAAATACTATTTTCTGGTACCGCAATTAGATGCTATGCAGTGCGCTACCTTAAACGTATACTGCACAGTTAGCTGCAGCCCCGATTTTATGGGCCAGGCTGTTTGTATAGAAGCACATGCCGAGCAGGATACAGTAATAAATGTATCGCCACTATGGGACCACAGTAACCTGGAGATACAGGCTATGTACGTACCCGCCGAAGACAGTGTAACATTTACCCTGCACAACAAAGGCAACGGCGATATGAGCCACCCTAAAAGCCTGCTGGTAATAGAAGATAACGTAATACTGCTACATACACCGGTGCAACTACCGGCCGGTGCCACCATACTGCAAAAAGTACCCGCCAACGGATCGACATGGAGAGGTACTATTGAACAAACCGAGTTTAACCCATACTCTAAATTTGTAACAGCCGCCGTAGAAGCAGCCGGCACCAACCAACAGGGCGGTGTAAGCCTGGGCTATTTTTTACAGTACCCAATTAACGGTTACTACGGCTACAATTACAACACCTGTGGTACTATACGCAACAGTTTCGACCCGAACGAAAAAATAGTTGTACCAACCGGTGCAGGTACAGATAAGCTAATTGACAGTACTACCGAGCTGGAATACACACTTTATTTTCAAAACACAGGCAACGATACCGCCTATCAGATACGTTTAACCGATACACTGGCCAGCTATCTTAACCCTGCAACTTTACGTGCCGGTGCCAGCAGCCACCCTTACCGTATGGAACTACTACCCGGCAACGTGCTACAGTTTAATTTTGTAAACATAAACCTGCCCGATAGCGGCAGTAACCAAGCAGGCAGCAACGGCTATGTAAAGTTTACTATTAAGCAAAAGCCGGGTAACACCGCCGGCACTGTAATAAACAACAAGGTTGATATTTACTTTGATTTTAACCCACCGGTAACTACCAACACTGCTACGGTACGCATTGGCAAGGTACTACCAACCGGCATACAAACATTGTACAAAAACAAACCTATAAACATACAGGCATACCCCAACCCGTTTACAGCCAGTGCCCGTATAAATATAGAGGGTGAAACCTTTGATAAACTACAACTAAACGTTTACGATTTAACCGGACGGATAGTAAAGCAACAACTAAGCAACAACACCAACAGTTTTACCATTACCAACGATAACCTGCAGGCCGGCACTTATATTTTCGAAATAAGCAGCAACAACCAACCGGTAGGCCGCGGCAAGCTAATTGTACAGTAACAACTTTTTATGTGAATTAGGTAGGGGCTGCCAGGTACCGGCAGCCCTTTTTTTATTTTTTACCGGTACTGCAACTGTATTGTTCCATATCTTTCTCTATCAGGTGGCTACTTCCTGAAACTATCCAATCCCATATAAAACAGGTGCAGCAAAGTAATGGCTATTAATCCTTCGGCTGGTTTCATTACATGAAATAAATTGCCATGCGTAGGGTGCATACGCCAAAAAGGCTCGGGCACCATACGCTCGTTCATTACCAGTAAGGTATTATTACTGGCATCGCCGGCATAGGGTGCTATTATACAGGTAAGCGTAGCTACTATTACCAGCACCACAATTGCTGCAAGGGTTATAAACTCGGGGCGCTTAAATAACGGGGGTACATTCTGGCTACCTTTAACACCGCACAACATCAGCACGGCCATTGTAAGCCCGCAACCATAGGTATCGGTTAGTATATCGTTCAGGTCAAAGTAATCGTTCCAATCGGGGTACAGCAGTATATACTGGTACCACTCATCAAAAAGCATAAAGGGCAATGTAAACAACACCGCAGCGCCAAACCGCCGGGTAATAGGAAAGATAAGAAAAGCCAGAAACGTAAATTCCAGCGAGTGTATTACTTCAATATTGCTATCGAA
The DNA here is from genome assembly GCA_046051095.1 of Bacteroidota bacterium. Classification (GTDB taxonomy): domain Bacteria; phylum Bacteroidota; class Bacteroidia; order Chitinophagales; family LD1; genus Bog-950. The sequence continues at coordinate 1,954 of JBJOOW010000368.1, forward strand.
CATAAACCGCGAGTGTGCAAACAACAGCAGCAAGCTGCTACCTATATAAAATATACCGGTGGCCCGGTTGGTGGTATGCCGCACAGCCTGCCGATATACTACGTACAACATACCAATAACCAACACACTGAATATTGATGCTACTACAGTATTATATAAGCCTATGGTAAGGTTATGCTCTACCCATATAGACAGTAACACCAGCGGGTGATGCATAGCCAGTATAAACACAAAATACAATAGCACCAGCAGCAGGTTAGCCCACCGGTGAGATTGTAGCCAGAAAATGAAGTTGTGCAGCATGATATAGCAGGCTACAAATCTAACCCGTACTTACTACTGGTCTCCTTCGCCAGCTCGTAACCGGCATCGGCATGGCGTATCACGCCCATGGCAGGGTCGTTGTGCAGCACACGTTTAAGGCGGCGTTTGGCATCTTCGGTACCATCGGCCACTATCACCATACCGGCGTGCAGCGAGTAACCCATACCTACGCCCCCACCGTGGTGGAACGATACCCAGCTGGCACCGCCCGCTGTGTTTATCAGTGCGTTTAATATGGGCCAGTCGGCCACGGCATCGCTGCCATCCATCATAGCTTCGGTTTCGCGGTTAGGGCTGGCAACGCTGCCGGTATCCAGGTGGTCGCGGCCAATTACTATCGGCGCTTTTACCTTGCCTTCTTTTACCAGCTCGTTAAATGCCACACCGGCTATCTCTCTATCGCCCATACCCAGCCAGCATATACGCGCCGGCAGGCCCTGAAATGCAATTTTCTCTTTCGCCATAGTAAGCCAGCGTATAAGCCCTTTATTGTCGGGGAACAACTCTTTCAGCTTGGCATCACATACCGCAATGTCGTTAGGGTCGCCGCTTAGTGCCACAAACCTAAAAGGCCCTTTGCCCTCGCAAAACAGCGGACGGATATAGGCCGGCACAAAGCCCGGAAAATCGAAGGCGTTTTGCACCCCGCGCTTATCTTTAGCCTGCCCGCGCAGGTTGTTGCCATAGTCAAACGTTATAGCACCGCGTTTTTGCAACTCAAGCATTTGTTTTACATGGCGCGCCATCGTATCTAACGACCGGTTGCAGTATTCCTCAGGGTTACTGTCACGCAGTGCTTTCGCCTCTGCCACACTCATCCCTTCCGGAAAATACCCAATCAACTCATCGTGCGCACTGGTCTGGTCGGTAAGTGTATCGGGCGTAATGTTGCGGTCTATTAATCGTTGCAATAAATCAACCACATTGCAGCATACACCTATACTTACGGCCTCACCTTTGGCTTTAGCCTCCAGCGCCCAGTCTATACCCTCATCTATGTTATGCGTGTATTTATCCAGGTACCGGGTTTCTATACGTTTCTGTATGCGCCACTCTTCCATTTCGGCGGCCAGGCATACGCCCTCGTTCATGGTTATAGATAGTGGTTGTGCACCACCCATACCGCCTAAGCCTGCGGTAACGTTAAGCGTACCTTTCAGCGAGCCGCCATAGTGCTGGTTAGCCAGCGATAGAAAAGTTTCGTACGTACCCTGCACTATGCCCTGGCTGCCTATGTAAATCCAGCTACCGGCAGTCATTTGCCCGTACATCATCAGTCCTTTTTTCTCCAGCTCTCTAAAGTGTTCCCAGTTGGCCCACTTGCCTACCAGGTTGCTGTTAGCCAGCAACACACGCGGTGCATCTTTATGCGAGCGCAACACACCTACCGGCTTGCCGCTTTGTATCAGCAGGGTTTCATCTTCTTCAAGGTCCTGCAGGCACTCCACTATTTTATCAAACGCAGGCCAGTTGC
>JBJOOW010000369.1:0-3076 GCA_046051095.1 Bacteroidota bacterium
AAGCATATATGTTGTACTATAATATATGGGTAAAATACTAATTACAGGGGCCAGCGGGCTTGTTGGAAGCAGGTTAAAACAGCTATTGGAAGAAGAAGGCCATACCGTGCACACGCTGGGCCGCGCCAAAACCGGCGGGGCAGGCAGCTTTACCTGGAACCCCGCCAAAGGCACCATGGACGAAAAAGCGCTGGAGGGGGTAACCACCATAATACACCTGGCAGGGGCCGGGGTAGCCGAAAAACGCTGGACAGACGAACGAAAAAAAGAAATACTGGATAGCCGGGTACAAAGCACCGCCGTGCTGTTTAAATACCTGAAAAAGCACCCTAATACGGTAAATACCCTTGTAAGTGCCAGCGCTGTGGGTTACTACGGCGATTGCGGAGCCTCCATTGTAACAGAAGAACATACTCTGGGCGAAGGTTTTTTGGCAGATGTATGCCAACAGTGGGAGGACGGGGTAACAAAATTTGAAAGCCTGGGTATACGTACCGTGCGCTGCCGTATTGGTATAGTGCTGGCTAAAGATGGTGGCGCACTGCCTGAACTTGCCCGCACCATACCGGCAGGTATTGCCGGCTACTTTGCCAAGCCCGATTTATATTACCCGTGGATACACCTGGACGATGTGTGCGGCATAATGATACATGCTGTGAAAACCCAAAGTGTACAGGGTGCCTACAACACTACAGCCCCTAAGCCACTGCTTATAAAAGAACTGCTACAGCATATTGTAAAAGCCAAACGCAGCCATGCCATGTTAGCCCCCGTGCCACCGTTTGCCCTAAAGCTAGCCCTTGGCGAAATGAGCACCATGCTATTAAACAGCCAGCGCTGTAGTGCCGATAAAATTTTAAAAGCAGGCTACAGGTTTAGGTTTGCCGATATTGACAAGGCGCTGAAAGACATTTACAAAACAAAATAACACACCTGCAAACAGGTTAGGCAATACATACAATATATAATATACGTTACTATATATTTATGCCGAAACCTGAACCATGACAAACAAGATATATTTTAACGAAGCCCTGTACAAACAAGAGGCCGGCAAAGTAGCGGCCAGTATATTTGGCTTTATTTTTCTATACCTGCTACTATTTACACTTACAGTAGGCATAGCAATATTTGCTTTTATAATGGGTGGTGGATTAATAGCTGCCTATCCGCATTTTATTACGCTGGCTATTGGGGGTAGCCTTATGTTGTTTGGTATATTTATAGTGTATTTTATGGTTAAGTTTTTGTTTGTAAAAAGCGACAACACAGACCCCTACCGGGTTAAAATAACCGAAGCCGAACACCCTGAACTATTTAAGCTGATTAATGATATAGCTACACAGGCTGGTAGCGATAAGCCTGCCGGAGTATATCTTTCTCACAGGGTTAATGCCTGCGTATTTTATAATTCGTATTCGTTCTGGAGTTTGTTGTTTCCGGTACGCAAAAACCTTGAGCTGGGGCTAGGCCTGTTTAACGCATTAAGTATAAGCGAGCTAAGCACCATTATAGCGCACGAGTTTGGCCACTTTAGCCAAAAATCGATGAAGTTTGGGCCCTATGTATACCACGCTAACCGTGTTATATATAACATGTTGTACGAAAACCAATCGTGGGAGCAGTCGGTTGAAAATATAGGAGAGAAACACTGGGCGTTCAAAATATTTACCGGGCTCTCGTTAGGGTATGCCAACCTTATTAAAAGTATAATGCAAAAGGTGTATGGGTTTATAAACGTACGCTACATGTCGCTTAGCCGGCAGATGGAGTTTCATGCCGATTCGGTTTCGGTAGAGATTTGTGGTACTGTACCCTTTAGAATGGCCATGATGAAAATGGAATGGATAGACACGGCCATGAACGAGACCTTAGACACACTTAACGGTTTTAGCAAAAACAACCTGAAAGCAGGCAACCTGTTTGAACTACAGGACCGCACGCTGCAAATACTTGCCAAATACAACAAGGTAGTGTATAGCAACCACACCATTGATATTACTACTACCGAGGCCAACAAAAACTATTACCGGCAAAAAGTTAAAGTAGCCGACCAATGGGCATCGCACCCGGCAACCAGCGAAAGGTTGGAAAATGCTGCGGCACTTAATATAGAGCGCGCGGTAAATACCCGGCCAAGCTGGCAATTATTTACAAATGCAGACTTTGTACAAAAAAGCATTACAGAGCATTTGTACAGAGAAAGCCAGATTAATAATGCTACCGATATTAATGCTGATGAATACGAAGAGCGATACAACGAAAACATAAACAGGTATAAATTTCCGGAGGTGTACAAATCGTATTACAGCAACCGGATAATACAACGCTTTGATTTAGATAACCTGCTACCGGAAAACACCAACCGCAATCCGTTTAACGAATTATTTACCGAAGATACCGTATCGCCCAGCGCACAACTACGCGGACTAATCAGCGATATAGAGCTACTGAAACAAATAGAAAGCGAAACTATTAAGTTGAAATTTTTTGACTTTAATGGCGAAAAGCAGGAAGCGCACCTGGCATATGTATGTCGCAAAAAACTGGAAGAAGAGCTTGATAGCCTGCGTGCCAGCCTGCTTAAAACAGATAAATGGGTATACGATTATGTGTGCTATAACTACCCCGATACAGCCAGCCTGCTAAAAGAGAAATATGAGCAGGTATTGCTACTGGATGCACGCACCGATGAATTCAATAAAATATTTCACGATGCATTTACTATCATCAATTCGGTATACTATAACAAAGAGTTGACTTTTGTAAAAAGCCAGACCGATCATTTTAAAAACAACCAGCTCCAATCGGTGCTTGGCTTTTTTAAAACACTTGCAGCACCAGATGGCTTATTGCAGAAATATCCGGATAAGGAATTTGAAAAAATACTTTCCGATTTTATGAGCAACAACTATACCTACTTTTTAATCAGCACGCTTTATACCGACCAGTTTAACCACCTTATTAATGTTTGCCATAGTACGGCCAATTACCTTAACTACTGTACTTATATAGAATTTAAAAGCACCTGCGAGTTACAGGCTGAAACGGTATTGCAGCCCGCACAGGTTAGTGG
>JBJOOW010000370.1:0-6600 GCA_046051095.1 Bacteroidota bacterium
GTGCGGTTGCCACGAATGCGTGCGGTATTTTTACACAGCAGCTTGGGCAGATAAAGCAGATTAAATGCAGCGGGCTTTGCTCACCACAGATTAAGCACATGAACGCGGATAGGTGAGTGCGGTTGCCACGAATGCGTGCGGTTTTTTTTACACAGCAGATTGGACAGATAAAGCAGATTAAATGCAGCTTGCATTGTTCACCAAAGGTTGAGCAAATGAACACGGATAGATGAATGCAGTTGCCACGAATGCGAGCAGCCTTTTTTACACAACAGATTGGTCAGATAAATCAGATTAAATGCAGCAGGCGTTGTTCAACACAGATTACGTTGATGAACGCAGATGGATGAATGCAGTTGCCACGAAAGCATAAAGCCTTATGCCATTAATCTGTTATATCTGTGTAATCTGCGGGAATAATTATCCGTATTATTCAGAACAGGCAAACCATTAAAATAAGTTGCCCTGATTATTATTAAGCAGTTTAGGTGCTTTCACCTGCAGGCCACACTGTTTGTTCATCTTCTCTATCATGTACGATGATAGTTCGGGCGAGTATAGTTCATCGTGCTGGTGAATAAAGAAATAGAGCGATTGCAGTCCGCTATCCAGCCAGGTGTCTATACGGTTAATCCAATCATCTATACGCCTGTAATCGCTTGCGTGCAGGCTGTTGCCTACAAAGCGGATGAAAGCTGTGGGTGTAGTAAGTTTCATGTGCATTACATCGCGGCGGCCAGCGGTGTCGGTAATAATAGAGCTAACACCGAGGTGTTTCATTGCAGCATATACATCGTTTACTTCCGGCGAGTCGATAGAAAAATCGGGATGGCGAAATTCGATAGCTACTTCAAAGTCGCGCGGAAGCGATTGCAGGTAAGCCTGTATACGGTCGGCATACTTTGGTGCAAAGCGGTCATCGAGCTGAATAAACGAAGGCCCCAGTTTATTGCCAAATGCGGCATAAGTTTCCAGCAGGCTATCGGTTTCTTTCTGTACGTTATTAAGTCGCTTTACGTGGGTTATTATATTGGTAAACTTGGGGCAGAACCTAAAGTTATCGCCGGCCAGCGAGGCCCATTTTTCTACCGTAGGTTTAGGAAACAACCGGTAGAACATAGCATTAAGCTCTATACAGTTAAAGTGTTCTACATAGTGTTTTAAAAAGTCGGCCTCTTTGGTTTTGGGCGGGTACAATTTGCCTATCCAGTCTTTACGGCCCCACTTGGCGCAGCCAATATAAATTTCGGGTTTGCCCTTCTTCTTTTTCTTCAGCTCTTTAAACAACTGGTTGGTTAAAGCATGGTCGGGCGGCATGCTAAAATCCACTACATCTACATTGGGCACGCGGCCAAAATCCATAGCAAAAGTGTTTTGTGTGAATATAGCTATAAAAGCAAAAAGGCACCCTGCGCGGTGCCTTTGCTATAAAGGGCTATGCCTTTATTATTGTCGTTCGCCATTGGCGTATGTAAGTACCTGTTGTTCGCCCTGTTTGGTAACCAGCATACCCTCGCCGTTGCGTTGGTTGTTAACCCAGGTGCCGCTGTATTTTTCGCCATCGGCCCAGGTGTAAACACCCTGACCGTGCATAGTACCATTTAAAAACTCGCCTTCGTATTTGTCGCCGTTAGCCAATGTAAGTGTGCCCTTACCGGTGCGGTTATTGTTTTTAAACTCGCCTTTGTATACATCGCCATTGCTAAAAGTAAACGTACCGAAACCTTCTTTTTTATCGGCAATAAAGTAGCCCTCGTAAATGTTACCATTGCGGTAGTAGTATTTGCCTTTGCCGGCTTTTACACCGTTTAGTACACTACCCTCGTAGCGGTCGCCACTGGTGTATACAATAGTACCGTTGCCGGTCATTTTATCGTTTACAAAATCGCCCATATACTTAGTACCATTAGCATAAATGTATACCCCGCGGCCCTGCATCAGGCTGTTTACAAAAGTGCCTGTATACTTATCGCCGTTGGCAAAATCGTAAGTGCCGGTACCGTCCATTTTATCGTTTTTCCAATCGCCGTAGTAAGCCGATCCATCGCGGAAACCGGCACGGCCTAAGCCGTTGCGCATATCGTTTTTCCACTGGCCGGTATACATCGAGCCATCGTTTAGTATGGCTTTACCGTAGCCATCCATTTTACCGTTTTTATAGTCGCCCTCGTAACTACCGTTAAGTATAATTACGCCATCATCCTGTGCTTTTGCCGCCGTAGCAAACACAAAGGCAATAAGTAGTAAGTAAATATTTTTGCTCATAGTACTAATAGGAACGCGCACTATATTGAAAGGTTACAGGTAGCCGGTAAGGGTAATAGCAAATACAACATGCACAACAAGCAGCAAAAAGCGCAGCTTGTAACAAGCAGAAGTAAGTTGTAACAAGGTTGTGGCTACTTTTTAAAAAGCTCCATCTGCGATTGCTTAAGCACAAAGCTTTTGCGATGCAGGGGTGTTTGGCCGTATTGGCGCATGGCCTCGCGGTGTTTTTGTACGCCGTAGCCTTTATTGCTTAGCCAATCGTACTGCGGGTACAGCTGGTGCTGTTGCTCCATATACTCATCGCGATAGGTTTTGGCCAGTATGCTGGCGGCGGCTATGCTCATGTATTTACCATCGCCCTGTATAATAGTATAGTGGGGTATGTTTTTGTAGGGCTTAAACCGGTTGCCATCTACCAGTATTAATTCAAACGGTTGGTTAAGCGCATTTAGCGCGTTGTGCATAGCCAGCAACGAAGCGTTAAGGATGTTTATCTCATCGATAGTAGTACTATCTACACTTGCCACAGCAAAGGCTACAGCCTGCTGTTCTATAACCGTACGTAGTTCATCGCGCTGTTTGCGGTTTAGCTTTTTCGAATCGTTAAGTGTATCGTTTTTAAAGTTGCGGGGCAGTATAACAGCCGCTGCAAACACAGGCCCTGCCAGGCAACCACGCCCGGCCTCGTCGCAGCCTGCTTCAATAAGTTTTTTCTGATAATATGGTAGCAACATGTGCCGTGCTAAAATAGCAGCTTAACCGGTTATGAAAGTAGAATTACCTTAAATATAACACGGTGAATGTATGCTACAGGTCTTGGTTTTAAGGCAAAAAACATTATAATGTTTTGATAATGAGCGTGTTGTGTGTTTTTCGATAAATGAAAAACATTTCCCCATAAATGTTTGATAATCAAACAAATAATAAATGGTTTTTGGAGGGGTTAACACCAGTTTTTTATAACTGGCTGATAGATAGCAGATTAATGCCGGGGTGGGTTAACATTTATAAAGTAAGGCTTACTGTAGCTTGCCATTTTCGAAAACCAGCATTTGCTGGGCACCATCGCGGCTAACCAGGGTGCCTTGTCCGTCGCGCATGTTGTAGGTCCAGGTGCCGGTATATTTTTCGCCATCGGCCCAGGTAAAGGTGCCAAAGCCATGCATTTGTCCGTTTACAAATTCGCCCTCGTACTTATCGCCATTGGCCCATACATAAACACCTTTACCGGTGCGCGAGTTATCTTTAAACTCGCCGGTGTATTGGTCGCCGCTGGCAAGGGTTAGCTTGCCAAAACCCTCTTTACGGTCGGCTAAAAAATAACCTTCGTAAACGTTACCGTTTTTGTAGTAGTAGGTTCCTTTGCCGGCTTTTTGTGCGTTTAAAAACTGGCCTTCGTATCGCTCGCCGGTAGGGTAATACAATTTGCCTTTACCGGTTATTTGACCGTTGTGCAGCTCGCCTATATACACATTGCCATTGGCAAATGTATAAGTACCCCAGCCGTTCATTATATCGTTTTCGAACTGGCCTATGTATTTATCGCCATTGGCAAAATCGCAGTTGCCACGGCCCTGGCGTTTATCGTTTCGCCAATCGCCGTAGTAGGTAGAGCCATCAATAAAAATAGCACGGCCCACACCGTTGCGCATATCGTTGGCCCATACACCATCGTACATACTACCATCGTAGTAGAAAGCCCGGCCATTACCATGTTTTTTTCCATTTTTGTAATCGCCTTCGTACTTGCCGTTTACATAATCGTTTTGCTGCGCAAATGCAGCAGGGAAAAGGGTGAGCAAAAAGAGAAGATGGGCGATTTTTTTCATGTATACAAATTACATCAGTACCACACAAGTATAACTACATAGCTATACGTGTTTTATGGCCAAATGTTACAACCCGTTATTTGTTTAAGGCAGGTTGTTTTATGTATTTATGATAAAAAGAACAACTTAGCGTTAGTAGAACGATAATCAGCACGGTGAACCCTTTAAAAAGACTCGCATCTCAAACCGTTATTTACGGACTCAGCAGTATAGTAGGCAGGTTTTTAAACTACCTGTTGGTGCCGCTGTACACTAACTACTTTAGCACATACGAGTATGGGGTGGTAAGCGAGTTTTATGCCTACTCGGGCTTTTTTGCAACGTTGCTGGTGTTTGGTTTCGAGACCGGTTTTTTCCGTTTTAGCCAGGATACGGAGCAAAAAGAAAAGGTATATGCTACGGCGTTTAATTTTATACTGGGCACCAACGCCTTGTTTGTTGTTTTAATAGCCCTGTTTATTAACCCGCTGGCAGAAGCGCTTTATTACCCAAAGCACCACGAATACTTTTACTGGTTTGGCCTTATACTGGCTTTTGACTCGGTAGCGGCAATACCGTTTGCACGGCTAAGGGCAGAAAACAAAGCCAGACAGTTTGCTACTATTAAGTTTATAGAGATTGGCGCCAACATTGCTCTTAACCTGTTTTTTATAGTAGTGTGCAAGGGTGCTTATGATAAAGACCCTTCATCTTTCTGGGCAGGTTTTTATAACCCGGCTATAGGTGTTGGCTATATCTTTATATCTAACTTAATAGCAAGCGCATTTAAACTATTGCTGCTGGCACCACAGTTACGCGGAGTATGGGGTGGTGTAGATAAGCCGCTGCTTAAAAAAATGCTGGCCGACTCGCTGCCAATGGTAGTAATAGGCTTTGCCGGTATTATTAACGAGATGCTTGACAGGGTAATATTAAAGTACCTGCTGCCCTACGATAACAAAACAAACACCGAAATGCTGGGCGTATATGGTGCCTGTTATAAACTATCCATACTAATGACGTTGTTTATTCAGGCGTTCCGGTATGCAGCCGAGCCTTTCTTTTTTGCCCGTGCCAAAGAGAAAAACTCTACCCGGGTTTATGCCGATGTAATGAAGTATTTTGTAATAGTGTGCGTGGGTATTTTTTTGCTGGTTACGTTATACCTTGATGTGTTTAAACATTTTATAGGGCCAAAATTCAGAGTAGGGCTACCGGTGGTGCCCGTGTTATTGTTGGCTAACCTGTTTTTAGGCGTGTATGTAAACCTGTCTATTTGGTACAAACTTACCGATCGCACACTGTGGGGTTCTTATGTGTCTATTGGTGGGGCTTTGGTTACCGTTATAATAAATCTGCTTTTTGTGCCCGCGTATGGCTACATGGCCAGTGCCTGGGCTACGCTTATTTGTTATGCCGGCATGGCGCTGGTATCGTACCTGTTAGGTCAAAAGTACTATCCGGTAGAGTATAGCGTAAGCAGCTTTGTAAAGTACTTTGGCCTGGCCCTGTTGCTATACTTTGGCTTTACCTATACCAATGCCATGTTTGCACTGCCGCCCTTTGTGCTAAGCACGGTGTTTATGCTGGTGTTTCTGGCTTTTGTGTGGGTACAGGATGGCAGGCAACTGGTTAAGAGCTTTCGCCGTTAAACGGCAACTGACAAAAACCTTATTGAACGTTGAAAACCGCAGTTTAACAATACATAAATTGGTGTAGGTTTGTGGGCTATGCAAATTAAGATAGTAAACAAGAGTAATAACCCGTTGCCGGCTTATGAAACCAGCGGTTCGGCAGGTATGGATTTACGGGCCTTTTTAGAGCAGGATGTTGTGCTGGGTCCATTAGAACGTAAACTGATACCAACCGGTTTGTATATAGAGTTACCCGAAGGCTACGAAGCCCAGCTACGACCTCGTAGCGGTTTGGCTTTTAAACATGGTATTAGTTTGCCAAACACACCGGCCACTATTGATAGCGACTACCGCGGCGAAATTAAAATTGCACTTATTAACCTTAGCAACGAACCCTTTACAGTTAAGAGCGGCGAGCGCATTGCACAAATGGTAATAGCCCGCCACGAGCAGGCCATACTTATACCGGTAGACGTATTGAACGAAACCAAGCGTGGCGAAGGAGGCTTTGGAAGTACCGGCCGACAATAATTACGACAACCAACACCAACCACAATAAACAGATAACACATGCGCATTATTATACCAATGGCAGGCTGGGGTAGCCGTTTACGTCCACACACACTTACCATACCTAAACCCATGTTACCTATAGCGGGCAAACCTATTGTGGAGCGGCTGGTAAGCGATTTGATTAAAAGCTCGCAGGAGAAAGTAGAGGATATAGTATTTATTATACGCGAAGACTTTGGCAAGGCTGTAGAAGAAAAACTAATGCAGGTAGCAGAACACGTAGGTGTACCAGGCCATATACGTTATCAGGATGTGCCGCTGGGCACTGCGCATGCTATACTATGCGCTACAGATTTTTTAAGCGGTAAGGTAATAGT
>JBJOOW010000371.1:0-4362 GCA_046051095.1 Bacteroidota bacterium
GGCCAGAAAATGTGGATTACCAACGCAGGCTTTGCCGATGTGTTTGTGGTATTTGCAAAAATAGATGGCGACGACAAAAAGTTTACCGGCTTTATAGTAGAGCGCGCATTTGAAGGTGTAAGCGTAGGTGCCGAAGAAAAGAAGATGGGTATTAAATCTTCATCTACACGTCAGGTGTTCTTTAACAACGTAAAAGTGCCTGTAGAGAACCTGCTGGGCGAAGTTGGTAAAGGCCACAAAATAGCTTTTCAGATTTTGAACATTGGCCGCTACAAACTTTGCAACGGTGTATTGGGTGGTGCTAAACGTGCTATTGATGTAGCCGTTAAATACTCTAACGAGCGCCAGCAGTTTAAAACCAACATTTCGCAGTTTGGTGCTATTAAGCAAAAACTGGGCGAAATGGCTATTCGTGCCTGGGTGGCAGAATCGGCATCGTACCGCGTGTGCGATCTTATTCAGCAAAAAGAGCATGAGTTAAAAGATGCCGGCAAAACAATGACCGAGTACCTTACCGGCGGTGCCGAAGAATACCAGATTGAGTGCGCATTGCTAAAAGTAATGGGTAGCGAAGTACTTGATTTTGTGGTTGACGAAGGCCTGCAGATACACGGTGGCTACGGCTTTAGCGAGGAGTATCCAATGGCGCGTTCATACCGCGATTCGCGTATCAACCGTATTTTCGAAGGTACCAACGAGATTAACCGAATGCTTTCGATAGATGCCCTGCTTAAATTTGCCATGAAAGGCAAACTTGACCTGATGGGCCCTGGTATGGCTATTCAGAAAGAGCTGATGAGCGTGCCCGATTTCAGCACACCAGATGCCGACGATATTTTTGGTAACGAGCGCAAAGCGTTGAAAAACGCTAAAAAAGCATTCCTGTTAGTAGCAGGTGGTGCTGTACAGAAACTAATGATGAAACTATCTGAAGAGCAGGAGATACTAATCCACGCTTCGGATGTACTAATCGATATTCTGGCAATGGAAAGCGCTATGCTACGTGCCGAGAAACTGGTTAACCTGCACGGCCAGGAGGCTTCGCAGATTTACATTGATATGGTTAAATGCTTCTTCTTCGATGCTATGGACCGTATCAACGTTAACGGCAAATCGGCATTGGCTGCCTTTGCTACCGGCGACGAACTGCGCATTATGGCTATGGGCTTAAAACGCTTTACCAAATACGATTTTGTTAATACCAAAAATATCCGCCGTGCTGTTGCCGATAAACTGATAGCAGAAAACGGTTACTGATTCTGGGATTAATCAGAGTTTAAATAATACGAAATAGCAAAGCCGCTATCCTGCAAAATGGGTAGCGGCTTTTTATATGCGCGTTTTTCAACTTATTATCTTAAAAATATTGGCTACAAGTTTTTACTTGATAACCGTTAATGCAGTAATGAGTAGCAAAGCAATTAAGGTATTTTAACGCCCCGATAGCGTAAACAAACCATATAAGAATGTAGTTTGGCTCGCATATATATTTTTCCTATTTGTACTAGTAATGAACACCACCCAGTTATTAAAGCTTTTAGAAACCAACCGCGAATTGATAATGCGCAACAACGCCCATGCGGTTGAGCATTACCAAATGCTAAAAGCAGATTTCGGGCATATAAAAGATGAGGAGGTTGTGCTAGCTATGGAACTAAGTGCAAGCCTGGCCGAGAAACACATCCATTCCAACCATACCAACGCCATCGAAATATCGTTAAAGGCTATAAGCAATTACACCGGTGCAGAGAATAGTTATTTGCTAACCCGCCACTACTGGTTAGTAGGGCATAGTTATGTAATACAAGGGCAGCACGAAAAGGCCGAATACTTTCTGCTTAAATCGCTTAATACAGATGGCGAATATATTGTAGCAAAAGCCGATGGGCTGATTGCTCTGGCCATGAACGAAGAAATACGTACCGGCGAACATGGCTCGCAAAAAGCAGCTGACTATTTAAACCAGGCGCTTGAGTTGTTACAGGGCGAGGAATTTGAAGTACGCCGGGCAAGCTGCCTGATAGGTCTTGGCAACATATTTATTAATGCCGGCAATCTCGATGATTCGCTTACCCGGTATCTGGCTGCCGCTGAGATATATGAGAAGCATTTCGATTTGGCGAACATGGCCGCCGCTTACTGTAACATTGGCACTAACTACTATCAGCGTAAGGAATATGAAAAAGCTGAACGCTACATTGGTAAATCGCTCGATTTAAGGCTAAAAGGCGGTACTCCCGATGATTTAAGCATTTCATACTATAACCTGGCCATTTTATATAAAGATACGGGCCGCCTTCAGGAAGCCTACAACCTGCTTTTGAAGACCAAAGATATTGAAGAGCGGACGGGCAACCTTAATAACCTTGAAAAAACAGAGGAACAGTTGCAAGTAATCGCCGGCCTTATTGAAAGCCCCGTTAAAGCTGCCTAAAATTAGGCCCTCATAACACATCGCAATAGCTTTTTTGTTTATTTTTAAGCTATTAAGAACCCCTGTGAAACCTACTGTACTACTACTTTGTTTCTTAACGGCTATTGTACTGTATACTACGGCGCAAACAAATGCTGTGTCGCTACCCCGGCAGCAGCAGTTGCGCTTTTACGAAAATAAAGGCCAGTGGGATGAACATATTGCGTACCGTACCGATATACCTGGTGGCAGGTTATTGTTAGAAAAAGATGCATTTTATTATTTTCTTTTTTCGGCTAACGATGTAGCGCAGGTACACCACCCCGATAATAAAGCAGTAACAGTACATGGCCATTCGTTCAGGCAGGAGTTTGTAGCAGCCAACACCAATACAAAACTTACAGCACAAAAACCGTTTGCCGATTATGCCAACTACTTTTTAGGTAACAACCCACGCTATTGGGCCAGCGGGGTTAAAATATACAGCCAGGTTACCTATAATAACGTGTACGATAATATAGACCTGATAATATACACCCAACAGGCGCAGCAGTTAAAATACGATTGGATAGTAAAGCCTGGTGCTGATGTAACTAAAATAAAAGTTAGGTACAAAGGAACTGATGACCTGTATGTACAGAATGGTGAGTTACATATACAACTTACCACCGGTACCATGGCCGAAGAAAAACCCTTTGCCTACCAATTGGTAAACGGATTTAAAAAGCCGGTAAAATGTTCGTTTGTATTAACCGGTAACGAAGTAAGTTTCGATTTACCCGACGGATACGATAAAAGCCAGCCACTGGTTATAGACCCTAATATTGTATTCTCTACCTATACCGGTGCCACCGGCGATAACTGGGGCTATACCGCTACGTACGACCCACAGGGCTCAATGTACCTGGGGGGCTATGTAAATAACGATTTTCCCGGTGCTGTATACCCCACTACGCCCGGTGCATTTCAAACAACCTGGGGTGGTGGTACGGGTATGTCTAACAGTGCTACCATGCCACCGGGTTCGGGTAATGGTATTGGCTACGCCTGCGATATGGGTATTACCAAGTTTTCGCCCGATGGTACACAACTTGTTTATTCTACCTACATAGGCGGTAACGATAATGAAACACCGCACTCGCTGGTGGTAGACCCTTTGGGTAACCTGGTTATTTACGGTGTAAGTTATTCGCCCAACTACCCGGTAACTGCTAATGCATACGATAACAGCTACAACGGCGATGGCGATATAGTAGTAACCAAACTGAACCCAACCGGTACAGCGCTTATAGGTTCTACCTACATTGGTGGCTCTGGTATGGATGGTATTAACTACGACCCCGAAGAGTTTACATCGGGCAGGTTAAAACGCAACTACGGCGACCAGAACCGTGGTGAAGTAAACGTAGATGCGGCTAACAATATTTATATAGCCAGTTGTACCCAGTCGTTCAACTTTCCGGTTACAGGTGGTGCGTTGCAATCAACATACGGCGGCAGTCAGGATGGCTGCGCATTTAAGCTAAGTACCGATTGCTCTGCTTTGCAATGGTGTACTTACCTGGGTGGCAGTACCGACGATGCCTGCTACTCGCTGGATATTGGACCAAACGGAACATTATATGTAGCCGGTGGCACAATGAGTAACAATTTTCCTACAACCAGTGGTGCACTACATACCGGTTATATGGGTGGCTTATACGATGGTTTTGTAGCGCAGATTAATGCAACCGGTACACAGCTTCTAAGTTCATCGTACATTGGTACATCGGGTAACGACCAGGTGTATTTTGTAAAGCTGGATGGTGCAGGTAACGTATATTTTGTGGGGCAAACTACAGGTAGTTATCCGGTGCAAAACGCTACTTACAGCAACCCTAATAGCGGCCAGTTTATATCCAAGATCAATCCGGCACTTAACTCAGTTATCTATTCAACCGTATTTGGTA
>JBJOOW010000372.1:0-3016 GCA_046051095.1 Bacteroidota bacterium
AAAGTTACCACCGGCAAAACCACTTATAATGTGGCACTTAAAACTACCGGTGCAAATCTGGGCGAGGTTGTAGTAAGCGGCACTATGAAGGAGGTTTCTAAAACCGAATCGCCGATACCGGTAGAGGTGTACACCGATAAGTTATTCCGCAAAAATCCATCGCCCAACATTTTCGAGGCTATGAATATGATAAACGGTGTACAGCCGCAGCTTAACTGCAATGTGTGCAACACCGGCGATATACATATCAATGGAATGGAAGGCCCCTATACTATGATATTGATAGATGGTATGCCGGTAGTGTCTTCGCTATCTACGGTTTACGGCTTAATGGGTATACCGCAAAGTATGGTACGCCGTATAGAGGTGGTAAAAGGCCCATCATCTACTTTGTACGGCAGCGAAGCAGTGGCCGGTTTAATAAACATTATTACCAATTCGCCCGAAACATCGCCACGGCTTAAACTGGAGCAGACTGCCACCAGCACCGGCGAGTTTAACACCGATATAGCTGCTGCTTTTAAACTTAAACAAGCGCAAACACTGGTAGGTGTTAATTACTATAATTTTCTTTTCCGCTGGGATGTAAACCACGATAACTTTACCGATGTAACGCTGCAAAACCGCCTGTCGGTTTTTAATAAATGGACTTTTAACCGCAAGCATAACCGCATAGCCTCGGTAGCGGCCCGCTACATTTACGAAAACCGCTGGGGAGGAGAGATGCAGTGGCGCAAAGAGTTTCGCGGTACCGATTCGGTATATGGCGAAAGTATATACACACAACGCGCCGAACTGATTGGTGTATACCAGTTACCTACCGGTAACGAACAATCGTTTTTTGATTACAGCTACAACTTCCATTATCAGGATAGTTACTATGGTACGGTTAAGTATCTGGCAAAGCAGCATGTACTGTTTGCACAGCTACGATGGAACAAAAACTGGAAACGTGTTTCATTGCTGGCCGGTATACCTTTCCGGTTTATATATTACGATGATAATACACCGGCTACAGCCAATGAGCAACTTACCGCCACCAAACCTTCGGTAACTTATCTGCCGGGTGTGTTTGCGCAAACCGAGGTGAAACCGGTAGAGCAGTTTACCATATTAGCGGGCCTGCGCTACGAATACCACAGCGAACACAAAAGCATTTTTTCGCCGCGTTTATCGTTTAAAATTACGCCACACCGTAACCATACTATCCGTTTAAGTGGGGGCAATGGTTTCAGGGTGGTTAATTTATTTACCGAAGACCACGCCGCCCTTACCGGTGCACGTAAAGTAGTAATTGCCGAAAAACTTAAACCCGAACAAAGCTGGAACGGCAACCTTAACTACACTACCACCATACAACACAAACAGGGTTTTATAGGTGTAGATGTAAGCGGTTTTTACACCTACTTTACGAATAAAATTGTGGCCGATTATACCACCAACGCCCGCGAAATTATTTACGATAACCTGAAAGGATATGCCGTTAGCACCGGTGCATCGGGTAACCTCGATTTTAATTTTACCAACGGACTTAAAATATTACTGGGCGCTACGTATATGAAAGTATACCAGGTAGAGAATAACATACGTACACCGCAAATGCATGCACCTGAGTTTACAGCCAACTATACGGTTAGCTACACGTTTAATAAAATTGGTTTTAGTATAGATTATACCGGTAAAGTTACCAGCCCAATGTACCTGCCGGTGGTACCCAACGATTTTCGCCCGTCTCGTTCGCCCTGGTTTTGTATTATGAATATTCAGTTTACCAAAAAGTTTGCAAAGGGTATTGAGGTATTTACCGGTGTAAAAAACCTGTTGCATTATATACCGCGCAATCCTATTCTGCGCCCCGAAGATCCGTTCAACAAACACATAACCGAAAACAATCCATATGGATATACCTTCGACCCAAGTTATAACTATGCCCCTATACAAGGTGCTAAGGGCTACATCGGGTTAAGGTATACACTGCAATAAATTAGCTAAGCCGACTGTTTGTCCTCCGCTGGCGGAGGTGTCCGCTGCTTTGAGCGGGACGGAGGTGGATGTTTTAGTTCTATGCTGATGGTTCAGTTAACTTTCCCCAACAACTCTTTCACTTTTCCCTCTATCAAATCGCGCACCTGCCTGAACTCTTCTTCATTCATATTGCGCGGGTCGGGTATAGCCCAGTCTTCGCGGTGGTTGGCTTTCACAAGGGGGCACTCATCGCCGCAGCCCATGGTTATAGCGTATTCGTATTGTATATCCGGTATCTGCTCCAACGATTTTGAATCGTGCGTACTTAAATCGTAGCCAAGCTCGCGCATAGCTGCAATAGCCTTTGGGTTTATTTTACCCGATGGCCGCGAGCCCGCACTGTAGGCATTTACTTTGTCTTTACCATGTAGTATGGCAAAAGCCTGCGCCATCTGGCTGCGGTTGCTGTTTTCTATACAAACAAAAAGTATGTTTTTCATACAGGTAGTTTAGCAACAACCACTGCCCGGTGTGCAGCAACCGCTTTGTTTTTGTGCAGGTTCAAGGGTAAGTTCGGGTATACCGCATTTATCTTTAGCGCGGCAATCGGTTTGCAGTGGCAGTAGCACAAAGTTTTCGCCCTGTAGTTCTACTCCGTATTTACCAATAGTATCGGTTTGGTATTCTATTTCTATTTCAGGGTCGCGGCCGTTAAGCACCTTAGCCGATATATCAATTATTTTACTTAAGCCTGCCGGTGTAAGGCGGTGTTCGTAATCGTTGGCTACCCATATTTGTATGGTGGCAGTTTCATCGGTATGTATTACGTTGCCACAGTCTACCGAGTGCTTTGTGGTAAGGCCCACCTCGGTAATATGAAAATGACGGGGCACAAAATTACCGTTGGGTGTAATAAAGTTTAGCGCTTTTAAACCAGATAGATGGTTTTTTAGTTCTGATATTTTCATGGTATTTATTTTTATAGTTAACAACAGTTTTTTCTTTTCTCCATTACAGCGCTGATGCTGCCAAAAAATTTCTGCAGCGTGGC
>JBJOOW010000373.1:0-2807 GCA_046051095.1 Bacteroidota bacterium
GTGTTGAAGTATATACTAAGGTCTTCATGTACTATCGTAGGGAATTATTCAATATTAAATCCAGGCTTGGCTGCATCATATCCATCAATGGCTTAGGATGCAGGCCTATCACAAAAATTCCTATAATTATTAAAACAAACACCAACAGCTCCTGCCAGTTAAGGTCTTCGAAATTGGCAGTAAGTGTATTGGTTTCGCCAAGTATAGCGTACTGGTACATGCGCAGCATGTACACGGCACCCAATATAATGGTAAGGCCAACCACAACAGCTAACCAGGTGTTGTATTCGTACGCGCTGTACAGCAGTAAAAACTCGCCTATAAACGCGTTAGTGGTAGGCAGCGCCACACTGGCTACTACTACTACTACAAAGGCAGTGGCAAACTTAGGGGCTACGCTGCGTATACCACCCAGTTGCGATATGGAAAGGGTACCGGTGCGTTGCAGTATAATTTCGGCGGCAAAAAACAGACCCACCACGTTAAAACCGTGAGCAAACATTTGTACTGCAGCACCCTGCAGGCCCTCGCGGGTAAGGGTAAACACACCCAGGGTAATAAGGCCCACGTGTGCAAACGATGAGTAAGCCAGTAGTTTCTTCAGGTCATCCTGCTTAATAGCTATTACCGAGCCGTAGATAACACCAATAGCTGCCAGTACTATTACTATAGGGGTCCAGAACTCTACACCCTGAGTTGCTATTGGCAATAACCAGCGCATTAAACCATAAATACCCATTTTAAGCATTATACCGGCCAGCAACATAGTACCGGCGGTTGGTGCTTCTTTATAAGTATCGGGCTGCCAGGTATGGAAAGGGAACACCGGTATTTTAATGGCAAAGGCCAGGAAGAAAGCCCAGAACAGGAAATACTGCTCGTTAACCGATAACGAAACTTTGTACAGGTCGGTAATGTTAAAGCTGCCGGCGCGCTGGTACAGGTAAATTAAACCCACCAGCATAAACAGCGAACCTGCCAGGGTGTACACAAAAAACTTAAAGATAGCGCGGTTGCGGAAATCCTGATCCTGGTTTTCGCCCCATAGCAAGGCTATAAAGTATACAGGTATAAGGGCCAGCTCCCAAAAAATGTAGAACAGAAAACCATCCTGCGCTAAAAACACACCCAGCAGGCCAAACTCCATTAACAGTATAAGCGAGTAGAATGCTTTGGGGTTATCTATATTTTTACGGTAGGTAGTAAATATGATTAGCGGCACCAGAAAACTGGTAAGCGCCACCAGCATAAATGCCAGGCCATCCAGCTGCAGGGCAAAGTTAATGTGCGGATTATCAATCCAGCTATGCAAATAGGTTATAGGCGCATAGCCACCGGCAGTAAACGGGGCCTTTAAAAAATTGCAGGCTACAAATGCAGCAAGCCCGCCGGCAAGTGCTACATATTTAGCTAAACGGTCGCCGCTAAGGTAGGTTATTACCGAAAAAGCCAGCGGTATAAAAAGTAGAGCTATTAAAAGCATAAGCGGGCGCAAATAAGCAGAATTCTGTATCAATTTGAAAACCATTGAAAATGATTTTTAAACCAGTTACCAACACCCCCCGGTTTCTTATTGAACAGATACTACTAAATACGAAACAATGCGATTTTTTGTATTAATTCGCGTACCGCTGGTATGAAAAAGCTTTTACCCGTACTACTTTTATTGTTAGCCTGCAGCACCTATGCCCAAAACGGGTTTTGGAGCAACAACGGCCTTGTATCGATAAAAGACGGCGCCTACCTATCGGTAATAGGCGATTGCTACAACCAGAACGACGGACACTACAACAACAGCGACAGTATATTTTTAACCGGCGACTGGAGCCACAGCGCACCTAACCGTTGTTTCGACTCTATAGACCGCGGCTGGGTGTATCTGTATGCCGCCGACCAGCGTATTAAGGGCACCAGCGAAACCCATTTCTGGAATCTGATACTGAAAAACCAGGGCGTAAAGTACGGCGATATAGATGTGTACGTAGATAACCTGCTGTACCTTAACGACCGCGAGTTTAATATGGATACCAGCACCGTGTGGGTGCTTAACCCTGCGCTTACGGCTATTATCCGCACTACAGGTTATGTATCTAGCCTGAAAGATGGCGGCCTGCTGCGCCGTACCAACCAGGTGCAAACGTATCTGTTTCCGGTGGGTAGCAACATTGGTACCTTCCGCTACCGCCCTATTGAGTTTAAACCGGTAGCCGCTACCGAAAACCACTACAAGGCACGCTTTGCCAATACCGATGCCACGCTGGAAGGCTTTGACCGCAACGTTAAATACAACCGCGTTTGTATTATTAACCCCGATTGGTACCACCGCCTGTACCACGTAAGCGGGCCCGACTCGGCCGATATTACTATTATGTACGACCCTGTAGCCGACGGTAACGATTGGGAGGATATAGTACACTGGCAAAACCAGCCGCGCTGGGAGCCTATTAATAAAGATGCTACCACACCCGGCACACCTTTTACCCGCATGAGCAAAGTGCGCTGGAACAACTACAACCAATCGCCGTTTGCGCTGGCTACTATTTCGCCGTTGGAGTTTACCGGCGAGCAAAGCAACGTAACCTGCTTTGGCTACAACAACGGCTTTATTAATACTTACATAAAGAATGCCGATACTACCTACACCCTGTTGTGGAGCACCGGCGATACGACTATGAATATTAAAAACCTGTCGCCGGGGGTGTATAGCGTTACGCTATCCGAAGCAAACCGCTGCGAGCAGGTACTTACCTTTACCATTACCGAGCCTACTGCTATTACCACTACCATTACGCACGAAGATGATACCT
>JBJOOW010000374.1:0-9333 GCA_046051095.1 Bacteroidota bacterium
ATTCTGCCGCATACTTATCATCATAAGGCCGGCCAAATATGATAGCATTAACACGGTGCAGTATGCCTTGGCTGGCGTAGTTGCGCAACCACCAGCGTATATAAGTAGGCTCTGGCATATCCTCCGATGTTTCTAAAAAAAGAATGGTATCGTTCCACTCCTCTGCAATGGGCCATATACCGGTGCCTTTAATAAACTCAAGCGCTTCTATACATCCACCAATCAATCTGCCGGTAACTTTCTTATCGCCACCTTGTATAAACCGCCAGGGTGTATTGGGTTGTAGTTTACGTTTTACGGTAGCCAGTGCCGGGTCAAACCACTCTAGCCGTTCCGAGGTCCAACCTTCTGTATTAGGTTGAATAACACCAACCGGTTCGGCACTAAACAAGGTGCGTTTAATATCGGCTATCTGATATGGAAACATACCGCAGTTCTCGGCAAAGCCTACAAATAACGATGTACCATAAAATGATTTAAGTCCGGCTTTCAGGCACATAAAATGTGTAACGGTAGTATCGCTAAAGCCCAAAAATATTTTCGGATTGTTGCGTATCACATTAAGGTCTACATACGGCAGGGTACGCACGCTATCCTCTCCACCAATATTGGTTATAATGGCTTTTATACTGCTATCAGCAAATGCTTCCATCAAATCTTCAGCGCGCGCTTTCGGGTTTTCATAAATCCATTTGGCAGGCTTTAGGGCATGGCGCGTTTCCACTACTTCCAACCCAAACACATTTTGCAATTGTTGCTTGCCATAATTGTACCGGTGTGGTATATCGCCGGCAGCACCCCACGATAGTGAGATAGTGGCAACTTTATCGCCGGGGCGTAGCATGGCTGGTTTTACAAGTGCTTTCATATACACAAGTAACTAAATATTATACAACCGGCATAATGCTGCTGTATGCACCAATAAAATATAAGTTGATTTTAGAGTAGGCTTACTTCGCCAGCACCTGCTCCCAGGCCCAGGCAGTGCGCATCATGGTATCCAGGTCGCGTTTAATTTGCCAGTTAAGTTTGGCAACGGCCTTATTGTTATTGGCATATATGGCTACCACATCGCCGGCACGGCGCGGGCCCAGTTTGTAGTTAAGCTTTACACCTGTAACCTTCTCAAACGATTGTATGGCCTCCAGCACGGTAACACCATTACCGGTACCCAGGTTAAACACCTCTACCGGGTTGCGCTCGGCGCTTTGCTCCATATACTGTATGGCTTTGGTGTGTGCACTGGCTATATCCATTACATGTATGTAATCGCGTATGCACGATCCATCGCGGGTATCGTAATCGGTGCCAAACACCGTAAACTCTTTGTACTTGCCAATGGCAGTACCGGTTATGCGGGGCACTACAGCCGTAATTACATCGGTAGTATCTTCACCCATTTTGCCGCTTTCGTGCGCGCCTACAGGGTTAAAGTAGCGCAACAGTATATACTGTGCAGGCGATACTTTTGCAAAATCATTTATAATCTCTTCGCCCATTTGCTTGGTGCGGGCATAAGGCGACTCGGCTACACCAAAAGGTGTTTCTTCGGTAACCGGCAGCACTTTGGTATTGCCGTGTACCGAGCACGAAGAGGAGAACACAAAATTCTTTACACCAAATTCATCGGTAAGTTGCAACAGGTTAAGCAGCGAGTTGATATTGTTGCGATAATACTCCAGTGGTTTACTAACCGACTCGGGTACCGATTTTAGTGCCGCAAAATGTATAATACCTGTAAAGTTGTGTTGCTTAAATACTTCGCGTGCTGCATCAATATCGCAAAGGTCGATAGCATAGTTGGTTATGCGCTTACCGGTTATACTAAATATACGTTCAACCGTTTCGGGCCGTGAGCGTACGTTGTTATCAATACTAATTACTTCGTAGCCGTTATCTAATAAATCTACAATGGTATGTGAGCCTATATAGCCGCACCCACCGGTTACCAGAATTTTAGCTGAGTTGCCCAACGTTGTGTGTTTTGCTATTTACTAATAATTGTATTGGCCGCTTGCTATTGTTTTGCGTATACCTTCCTCAATTGGTGTCATGGGTCTGTTCAACAGGCTAACCATTTTTGCAATATCGGGGCGGCGGCGGGTCATATCGCCTTCGGGTAGTGGTGGCAGGTGTACTATCTCAGATTTAGAGTTTGTAACCTTAATAATAAGTTTTGCCAGGTCAAGCACGGTTATTTCAAAATCGCTGCCAATGTTAACAGTATCGTTCAGGTAGGCATTATTATAAAATGCAGCTGCGCAGGCATCTACATTATCATCGCGGTAGCAGAAGGTTCGGCTTTGCAAACCATCGCCATATACCGATATTTTTTTACCCTCCAAAGCAGCACGTATAAACTTAGTCATTACAAAATCGCTGCTTTGCTTAGGGCCGTAGGTATTAAAGAAACGGAAGATGGTATAATCCAGATTATACTCCTGCTTATACGAACGTAAAAACGCCTCACCTACGTTCTTAACTACTGCATATGGTAAACGCGAGTTAAGCGGTGTAGTCATTTCGTTCTGCGGATGCTCAAAAGGCTCGCCATACACTTCGGATGATGACGAGAAGAAGATACGCTTAACACCGGTGTTCTTGCACAGGTCCAGTATATAACGGAACCCGTTAATATCATTCAACACCGAAACCGGATTTTCGAGTGTGCGTTTAACGCCCACTACTGCTGCATAATGAAATACGTAATCAAACTGATACGATGTCATAATAGCAGCAATATCGCGGTACGAGTTTACATCGCACTTTACATATTTCCAGTTATTGTGCGGGTTACTCTCGGGCAAGCGCTTAATATTACCGGTAGACAGGTTATCTACCACCAGCACAAAGTTGTCCGGATTTTCTATCAGCTTATCAACCATGGTGCTGCCAATAAAGCCCGCACCACCGGTAACTAAAATCCTGTTCTTAAATCCACGTGTCATACCCTACGATATTAATTCAAGCAAATATTTTCCGTAACCGCTTTTAAGCAATGGCTCGGCCAGTGCGCGCAGTTGTTCTGTCGATATAAATCCCTGTCTCCAGGCTTCTTCTTCAATACAGCCAACTTTAAGGCCCTGGCGTTGCTCTATTACCTGCACAAACTGCGATGCCTGCATCAGCGAGTCGAAGGTACCGGTATCCAGCCAGGCAGTACCACGATCAAGTATGCCCACCTGCAAATTGCCATCACTCAGGTATTTTTTGTTTACGTCGGTGATTTCGTATTCGCCACGCGGACTGGGCTTCAGGCTCTTGGCAATCTCTACTACGTTGTTATCGTAAAAGTAAAGACCGGGCACTGCGTAGTTACTCTTTGGCTCTTTTGGCTTTTCTTCTATCGATATGGCTTTGCCGTTTTTATCAAACTCTACCACACCATAGCGCTCGGGGTCGCTTACGTGGTAAGCAAACACCACACCACCATCGGGGTTGCTGTTGGCTTTAAGCAACTGGTCAAGCCCGCTGCCGTAAAAAATATTATCGCCCAGTATTAAGGCGGCTTTATCTTTACCAATAAACTCTTCGCCAAGTACAAATGCCTGTGCCAGGCCATTGGGTACTTCTTGTACTTTATACGAAAACGAGCAGCCGTATTTTTTGCCATCGCCCAACAGGCGCTCAAAGTTTGGCAAATCGGTTGGTGTAGAAATAATCAGAATTTCGTTGATACCGGCTTTCATCAGCACCGAAAGCGGATAGTAAATCATCGGCTTATCGTAAATAGGCATTATCTGCTTACTAATAGCGTAGGTAATTGGGTAAAGCCTGGTGCCCGAACCACCGGCGAGTATGGTTCCTTTCATAGCTGATTTATGTTTGCAAAATAAGAAAATCTGAACGCTAAAGAAATGACGTGATAAGTGGCTTATCTTATACCATCCAGTTTGGCCTGTACTTCTTTTATAGTAGCCTTCTGCTTTTCTATCTCGTCTTTCTTGTTTTTAATTTTCTCTTGTATAGCAGCAGTGTTACGCTCTTCGTCGCGTATGGTTTTGTTCTGGCTTTCTATGTTTTTGTTCTGGGTATCGTTGTCTTTCTGCAGGCGCTTACGGTTATTCTCAAGGTCTTTAAGGGTTTGCTTGGCACCCTTGTTAGCATTGGCATCCGAGGCGGTGCGCTCTACCATGCCTTTTTGGTCTATTATCTTATAGTCAAGGTCGCCTATTTGCTTGTTGTTATCAGCAATGGTCTGATTACTCTTCTCTATTGAGCGTTTACTATCGCTTATTTTTTTAGCCGATTTCTCTTCTTCTTTTATCAGACCATTCAACTCCTTATCAAGTGCTTTTTGTTTGTCTTCTTCAGCTTTCAGTTCGCCTTTTACAGTATTGGCGTACTCGCCTACTGCAAAATCGCGGATGTATTTTTCAATAGCCATGTACTGCAGGCTATCGTTTGCTTTAGAAAAGAAAAGAGTATCGTTAGGGGTTAACCAAACAGTAAGACGTACGTTGCCGGTAGTCTCCAGCAATTTGACATATACATTAAAAGGCTTAGGCGATACGTTGGCATTTACAGCACCTGTCTGCAGGTACTCGCCATTGGTGTTAGATGATTTACCCTTACTGCCTTTACCGGCATAACTGGTCCAGCTTTTTTCTACCTGTTTAGATGTAGCACCGGGTATTTCTACATAAAAAGATGGCTGAGTGCCTTTGCTCATTGGTGCCGGAGCCTCGGTGATGGTAATATTGGTTTGCGCAAAAACCGAAACGGATAAAGCCGACAAGGCGGCAAGCATTATGTTCTTCATACTCATTTATTTACCTGCCGAAGAAAAGAATTTTCGGTTAATGGGGGATTAATTACGTGTAAAAATCCAGCGGCCCATCTCTTTAAGGGTTATCTTTTTGCCATACATCAATATACCTGTACGATATATTTTTGCAGCAATGTACGTAGTAAGTACAAAACCACCTGCCAGCAACAACAGCGATAGTGCAATTTGCCACCAGGCCGGCCCGTAAGGCAGCAGGGCGCTCATTACCACCGGCGATGTAAACGGTATGATAGAGCCCCAGAAACCGAGGGGGCTATCGGGGTTATTAATAACATTTACCGCTATTAGTATAGAAATGATAATGGGTATAGTAACCGGCACCATCAACGATTGTTGATCGCCATCCTCGCCCATGGCAGCACCAATAGCTGCAAACAACGAACCATACAGTAAAAAGCCACCTAAAAAGTACAACGGAAACAACACCATTATTTGCCCGAATGGCAATGTAGACATACTTTGAACTATCATGCGTGCCTCATCGGGGTCCATATCCGATTTTTGCATGCCCCCCATACCAAACGATGCATGGCCACTTAATGCGGGGCCAAATACTATACCGGCAATAATATTAACACCAAACATCAGCAATATCCATAGTATAAACTGTGTAAGCCCTACTGCACCCACCCCCAGTATTTTACCCATCAGCAACTGAAAGGGTTTAACCGATGAGGTAAGTACTTCTACTATGCGGTTGGTTTTTTCTTCCTGCACACCTTTCATTATCATGGTGCCGTAAAAAAACAGCGATATATAAATGGCAAAGCCCATTAGCATACCGGCAATGCCGGCCGCTTCGGTGTAGCCTTTTTTCTCTGTTTTGTTTTCAAGCGATGTAAAGTCGAGCTCTGTTTTGGTTTGCATCTGGTCCTGTAACTCATCGCTTATGTTCAGCATTTTCATGCGCAGTTTGTTTACTGCATCATTCATACGCTCGTTAATCAACTGCTTTTTACTCATGCCGGGGCGGTCTACATAGCGGTAAGCTATTACGGGGTTATTGGGGCGGTTTATATTAAACTCCTTTGGTATAAAAATAATGCCCGCATACTTGCCCTGGCCATTCTTCTCTTTAGGCAGCGCCGCCGATAACTGCCCGTAGCTTTCATCTACCTTATGAAAGTAAACTGTATTGTCTTCGGCATCGGCAAAGGTTACATCTTTAAACAAACCGCTTTCATCTACAATGGCAATATGGGCGGTGCCCTGCTGGTAGGTACTTATTAATACCGAGCCTGCCATTAACGCAAAAAAACCAAGCGGTGCCAGCAACGTAGTTATGATAAAGCTTTTACGCTTTACCCGTGTTATATACTCGCGCTGTATTATTATCCATATTTTATTCATACGCCTACCACTCGCTGTTTACTTTCCTTATAAATATCTCGTTTATACTGGGCAGCACCTCGGTAAACGAGGTTACTTCAATACCCTGCTCTATAAATAACTTAAGCAGCAGGTTACCCTGGTGTGCCTCGTTAAATCTTACAGTTAACTCGCCGGTAGTTTGTTCAACTACATTAAATGCGCTCAGCAGGTTGCTATCTATTGCGCCGGTGTAGGCTACATGAAACGTATTTTGCTTAAAGCGTTGTTTTAACTCTTTCACATCGCCTTCCAGTATTATTTTGCCCTTGTTTACCAGTACAATCCGGTCGCATATTTCTTCTACCTGCTCCATACGGTGTGTGCTGAAGATGATAGTTTTACCCTGTGCGCTCAGGTTATGTATTTCTTCCTCTATCAGTTTAGAGTTTATGGGATCAAGCCCGCTGAAAGGCTCATCTAAAATCAACAAATCGGGGTTGTGCAGCACGGTGGCAATAAACTGCACCTTCTGGCTCATGCCCTTGCTTAGCTCTTCAATATTTTTGTTGTACCAGTTTTCTATATCAAACCGCTTAAGCCAGTGGTTTACGTTTTCTTTAGCCTGTGCCTGTGTTAACCCTTTCAGGCGGCCCAGGTATATCAGGTGCTCACCCACTTTCATTTTTTTGTACAGCCCGCGTTCTTCGGGCATGTAGCCAATCACTTCGGTATGCTTATCGTTCAGCGGTTCGCCGTTAAAAAGTATAGCCCCGCTATCGGGATAAAGTATACGGGTTATCATGCGTATAAGCGATGTTTTACCTGCACCGTTAGGCCCCAGTAAACCAAATATTTTACCCCGTGGTACATTAAAGCTTATATCATCGCTGGCGCGATAGGTACCGTATTGTTTTACAATATGCTGCAACGATAGTAACGACATACAGCGAATGTAGAAAATAAAAAGCGCACGGCTTGCAGATTGCAAAGCGTGCGCTTTATTTATACGAAATATTTATAAAGTTATGCTTACTCAAACATATCTTTCACCCTATCAAAAAAGCCGCGCTCCTGCTTAACACCCGGGCGTGGTTTAAAGCTTGGGCTTTCGCGTAGTTTCTCCAACAGTTTGCGCTCATCGCTTGTAAGGTCGGTAGGGGTGTATACATGCACTAGTATTAACTGGTCGCCGCGGCCATAGCTGTTTACCGATGGCAACCCTTTACCGTTCAGGCGGAATATTTTGCCTGCCTGCGTACCTGCCGGTATTTTAAACTTGGCTTTACCTTCAATAGTAGGTACCTCTACCTGTGTGCCCAGCACGGCATCTATAAAGCTTATGTGCAGGTCGTATACTACGTTCTGTCCGTCAATTTCCAGGTCTGCGTGCTGCTCTACCTCTACCTGTATTATCAGGTCGCCGGCAGGGCCGCCCTGTTCGCCGGCATTGCCTTTACCGCTCATGCTAAGCTGCATACCATCTTGTACACCGGCCGGTATATCTACCTGTATAGTCTCTTCGCCATACTCGGTACCCAACCCGTTACAGGTAGTACATTTTTTAGTAATTTGTTGACCACTACCATTACATTGGTAACAGGTACTGGTGGTTTGCATTTGGCCCAGTATGGTGTTTTGTACTTTGCGCACCACACCACTGCCACCACACACCGTACACTTGCTAACGCTCGATGCATCTTTAGCGCCGCTGCCATGGCAGGTATGGCACTCTATGTGCTTTTTAACCTTCAGGTTTTTACGTACGCCGTTGGCTACATCGGCCAGTGTAAGTTTAACTCGTACGCGCAGGTTAGTACCGCGCTTACCGCGTGTTTGCTGGCGGCCACCACGGCCACCGCCACCACCAAAGAAAGTTTCAAACGGGTCGAAACCACCACCGCCGCCGCCACCGCCGAATATATCGCCGAAGTTGCGGAAGATATCTTCCATATTACCCTGGTAGCTGTGGCCACCAAAGTTACCGGGGTCCATACCGGCATGGCCAAACTGATCGTACTTGGCTTTCTTCTGAGGGTCGCTCAGTATTTCGTATGCCTCTGCCGCCTCTTTAAATTTCTCTTCCGCAGCCTTATCGCCCTGGTTACGGTCCGGGTGGTATTGCAGCGCCACCTTACGGTAGGCTTTCTTTATCTCCTCGGCACTGGCGGTTTTGGTTACACCCAGTATTTCGTAATAATCTCTTTTTGCCATAAAGCGGCCCCTCCTTGCCTCCCCATAGGGGAGGAATTGGTTTTGTCGTTAATAATTTATTCTCTCTTTTACGTCCGGCATTTGCCTTTAAGTCCCCTTCGGGGATTTAGGGGCCGGCCTTTACTTACCCACCACCACCTTTGCAAAGCGGATAAGCTTATCGTTCAGAAAATATCCTTTCTCTACTTCATCTATCACTTTACCGGCCAGCTCGGGGCTTGGTGCAGGTATTTCGGTAATAGCTTCGTGTTCGTCAATATTAAACTCCTTACCTATGCTTTCCATAGCCTTAAGGCCCTTATTGGTAAGCGTGGTTTTAAGTTTATTGTGCACCAGGTTAAGCCCCTCTTTTACCGCGTTTACATCTTCCGATTTTTCAATTGCTTTTTGTGCACGGTCAAAATCGTCCAGTACAGGTAACAGGTCTTTTAGTACCCCCTTGGCAGCAGTGGCAGTTATTTCGTTGGTTTCGCGCGCCATGCGTTTTTTAGCATTGTCAAAATCGGCGTACAGGCGTACGTACTTATCGCGCAGTTCTTCCAGCTCTTTTTTAAGCTCGGCTATTTCAATATCCTTTGGGTCGGTTTTTTCTTCTTCGTAGTCGGCATCCTCGGGCTTGTTCTTTTTAAACACATCGTTAATCAGCTTTTCGGCTGCATCCAGTGTTTTGCCCGCAAAGGTTTCTGCCTTATCTTTTGCATCGGCTGCAAATTCGGTAGCCTTTTCAGTTACCTGATTTTTAATGTCTTCTACCTTATCTTTAAGGTTCTCTTTTTCGTTGTTTTCTTGCATGGCCACAAAGTTTTACTGCCGGCAGTAATCGTCCGGCAGGGGTGCGAATATCAATTATTTTGCCTTTTATACTATAAAAGACAAATTGACCTGCCATTGCCGCTTTTACCTGACGATAGTTCGCCCCCTCTGTCCATCTGGTAAGTATGGCAGAGGCTCTAATCGGCTACATGCTTTACCGCGCCCACACCATATTGCTTCACATCTTTCAGCACACCGGGGCCATAATA
>JBJOOW010000375.1:0-13912 GCA_046051095.1 Bacteroidota bacterium
ACACCATACTTTGCAGGCCAGTTCGCTATCGGGTGTTACATAGCCGGCGTAGTGCCGGCTTATAAGCGCCATAGCGGCACCGGTAGCCAGTTGTGTTTGGTAAGCACCGGCTTTTCCCCACATATCGCGCAGGGCATCTTCGGTACTGCCACCCACATAAGTTATTGCTATACCTAAGCCACGCCACAGGTCGGGCTGGCGTTCGGGGGCAAAGGTTTCGAGTGTTGTCTTAGCATCATCAAAAACACCGCGGCTGTTGTACCACAGGCTACGGCCTACACCCTGGTCGAGCGTACCGGATGCCACCGCATCCGCTACATTTAGTTTTAGGTGGTTAAGTATACTGCGGCGGCGGCGGAAAATACCCTCGTAATAACCATAGCCATCAAATACACGGTAGCGGTGCATGGGTGGCATAAGTAGCAGGTAATCCATAGGGTTTACAAGCTTTTGCGCCAGCGCCCAGCCCAGGCCCACATGCACCTGTGTGGCATGTGCATGGCCGGGACCGTTTACAAACAAAAACCAGTTAGCCAGTTGGTTGTTCAGTGCTAAATCCTGCATGGCTATGCTCATAGCCGCCGACTCATAAGCTATAGAGCGAAACTCGGCTCCGGTTTGCACCAGGTCAATAATATTCGCATCCCAATCCGGCGATTGAAAATACAAATCCTGAATACGTAAAAACGTATCCTGTATTACATCCATTTTTTGTGTTACTATACTACTCATATTGCTCGGCTATTTACTTCATGTGCAATCTTCAAAAAAAATGCCGATAACCACGTAAAGGTTATCGGCATTTTTGTATTTGGCAGCCAAACCTGCCTGCAGTTACGTTTATATATTACGCCTCCTGTAGTTCTTCCATAGGGTAAAACCACAGTACATCTATATCGCGCATAATTTTTTCATCGCGCGGTATGTTTTTGCCTTCTTCTACCGGTTGCGGATTCTCCAGGTCCATCGTATATGGGTCTACCGGCATATCCAGCGGTGTACCTTTGGCATGGTGGCTTACGCGGCGGAAAATTTCGGCAGCGGCTTTCTCCAGTATACTCATATTAATACCAATCTGCTCTATCAGTTTATCGCCGTATTGCGTATTAATGTTCGATTGAAACTGTAGCATGTAGCTAAGGTCAACCGGGTCTACAAACTTGCGTTCAAATATCTCTGTATCGTATGGTTGCCAATCCATAAACAGTTTCTGCATCTGGTTGTGAAGCGTACGGAATTTTTGCCCCAGCGCATTTGGCGATGCAAACAATTGTTTAAGCATACGCAGGTCGGTAAATGCCTTGTTGGTAAACATCAGGCAAGGTACAGCCCAGTATATAGCCCAGTCCCAAAGTATTTTGGTGCTCATTATCTGGGCGTTGCCCATTAGCAGGTATTTGTTCTGGTAAATCGGAATCCAGCTATCTACCAGTGCCAGGTGTGTTTGCTCGTATATCTCGGCGCGGAACTGTACATCCTCGCCGCCCAGCTCACGCAGTATCAGGTCGCCCAGCCAGTTATTGTTCATCGATATAAAATCGCTGCCCGGCGAGTAGAACGGATCCAGGAACGCACCGGCTTCGCCGGTTACGCCCCAGCGCTGTCCACCATCGTACAGGCGGCCGGTATGGTGCGCAAAATGCTTCAGTATTTTAAAGTCCATTTTGTTCGGTGTTTCGGGCTCCAGCATTTTGTAGCACAGCGGCTCGTTAACCTTTAACCACTCCAGTGCTTTCTCGTAGGTATCAAACGTTTCAAACGGGTGCACGGCTGGGTCGGCCACTATACCTATACTGGTGTTTTTGCTTCCCAACGGAATAACCCACACCCAGTAACCCTTATCTAAAAAGTGTACGGTGCTAAGGTAGCGCAGCTTTACATCGGGGTAGTTACGCCACTCTTCGCTTTCACTCCAGTTGGTAATATCTATTACGCCTTTCAGCCTCCACCATACAGCGTTGGCGTGGTGCTCTATTGGTTTGGCAAAATCAAACTTGCGCTTTAAAAAGCTGTTGCGGCTGGTAGCATCTACAACCCAACGGGCGGTTGCTTTCATTTCTTCGCCGTGGTGGGTATAGGTTACCGTGCTTTGGTCTTTACCAAAGTCAACATCTTTAGCTACGGCATCCAGCAAAAACTCGGTGCCCAGTCCGGCGGTTTTTTCAGCCATGTGGTTTTCTAGTGTACCACGGTCAAGCTGGTGGCTTGGTGTGTACAGCCATTTGCGCGGGCCCAACTCTACGCGGCTTTCAATCACATCTTTAGTGTGCGATTTAAAAAAGAAACGCAGGCCGTATTTAGGCAGCTCATGTTTCTCCAGATAATCTTTTAACTGCAACACATGGCGCAGGTAGTAGCTGGCCAACTCTACCGTACTTTCGCCTACTTTATGCGCCGATGTGGGGGCTACACTTTTGCGGCGTTCCAGCACCAGTATTTTAATATCGGGCTTTGCCAGTTTTAACTGTATAGAAAGTGCCAGCCCGGCCAGGCCACCTCCTAAAATAGCTACGTCGTAATGCTTCTCGTTCATAAGGTCGGTTTATACTTTTTTATTGCTGTATTAATAATCGCTATATCTTTTCTCTCAAACCTGCATAGTAGGCTTTTTTACGTGCTACCAGCCCCATAAAAAACGGCCTGAACAACACGGCGTTTACAGTAAGCACTATAGGTGCTACTATAAACAGGGCAAACAACAGGTAATATTTAAAAACAACCAACCACGCTTTCCGGTTCGCACGTTTAACTATAAAGTTAGCCCATATATTAAACAGCCGTGGTGCCCGTTCTTCAATAAACAACAGGTTGGCTTTTACATCTACCGCGCCCTGGCTAAACAGTTGCTGCTGCATACCGGTGTAGTCGCCGCGCAATAAATATTCTACTACTGTTTTGCCGTAAACTTCGGCTTTTTTAATGTCTTCATCCTGCACGCCCGGCTTTGGAAATACACCCAAATACTCTGTTTTCTTACCGCTCATCATCCAGTGCAGTATGGTTACTGCACTAGCCAGGTTGTTGGTTCTGTCAACTAAAGCAATGTTACCTACTATACGGCTACCCAACGGCTGCAATATCTTTTTTAGCTTCTCCTGCGAGCTGATCCACATGTTACGGGCACCTATCAACGTAACCACCGGTGTGTTCTTCAGCACCTGTTGTACCTGTGGCAACGCCAGTATAGAATTGGCCGGTATACTTAACGACAGGTACCAGGGCTGGTAGGCAAACACCACTAAATCGTACCGGCTTTCTTTTAACGTAAAAGGCTGTAGGGGCGCGGGTTTAGCCAGTACGCTATCGGGCATGGCATCAAAAAAGCGCTCGCTGTTCCACGGAAAAGAAAAATCGTTTACCAGGCGTACACGCACACGCTCAACCTCAATACCGGGCTGCTGTAATCCTGCCAGAAAAGAATCTACAATTTCTTCCAGCTGGCCCGTTTGGGTGTAATACAATACCAGAACCTTTTTAGCCATAATGTGTTTATACCTCGGTAATTACTAATACAAAAGGCTAAAGTATTAAATGTGATCGTTAATGATATGAGTTATCTCATTAAAAAACGGTAAGTGGTCACAGTTTCTGTCTTTTATAAAATGTAGCTACGTATTACTTAAATATGTATGTTCGCGCTTCTTAAAAAAGTGCGACAGAACCTACTTGAATGTCATTTAAAGAAGTTTACATAAACCGTGCAGCCAGTTTTTTTCCCAACGGCCCCGTTTCTAACGATGAGATGGAGAGCTACCTGGGGTTAATTAACGGCAAACCCAGCAAAGCACGCGCAATTGTACTACGCAACAATGGTATTAAGCGTCGTTTTTACGCATTGGAAAAGGGCGGCAAAACCACCCACACCAATGCACAAATGGCTTCTTTGGCTATCCGCGAACTTTTTAAAAACAACCCCGAAGAACTTAAATCGGTACAGCTATTAGCCTGCGGCACCTCATCGCCCGACCAGGTGATGCCTTCGCATGGTGTAATGGTGCACGGCTGGCTACCCGAAACCGGCCCTATAGAAGTACTTACCCCATCGGGTAATTGTTGCTCGGGCCTGCAGGCACTTAAGTATGCCTACCTTTCGGTGCGCAGTGGCGAGGTGCAAACAGCAGTTACTGCTGGTTCTGAACGTACTTCTAAGTTAATGTGTGCATCCAGTTTCGAAGAAGAGGCTAAACACCTTTCTATCGAAACCAACCCATACCTGGCTTTCGAAAAAGATTTTCTGCGCTGGATGTTATCTGACGGTGCCGGTGCATTTTTGGTTACCGATAAAAAAAATGAAGACGGCCTTTCGCTGCGTATAGAGTGGATTGAAAGCGCCAGCTATGCACACCTGGTAGATACCTGTATGTACCAGGGCTGCGATAAACTACCCGATGGCACCCTGCAAAGCTATATGGAGTTTACCGCCGAGCAGATTACCGGTAAATCGGTATTTGCCATGAAACAGGATGTAAAGCTACTGGATAAATATGTAGTAGAACTTGGCTACGAAACCCTGAAAGGCATTATTGAAAAGAAGGGCTTAAACATGGCTGAACTTGATTGGTTTTTACCACACATCAGCAGCGAGTTTTTCCGCAAAAAAATTGCCGCCAAGCTCGAAGAAAAAAACATTGGCATACCACACGAAAAATGGTTCAGCAACCTTAGCGAAGTTGGCAACGTTGGTGCCGGCTCGGTTTACTTAATGATAGATGAGCTGCTTAACAGCAACAAGCTGCAAAAAGGCCAGAAACTGTTACTAATGGTACCCGAAAGCGCACGCTTTGCATATGTATATGCTTACCTTACTGTTTGCTAACTACGTTAGATTACACAGATAAATACATTAATTACTCCGATTCGTTTTTTATTTATTTTGCTGTTATGTATTTGTATGTATCCTTTAATCAACTGCATTTAAAATCTGCGTAATCATATGAAACAAAGTGACATACCGCAAGATCCCAGCCCGCTGGATAAGTTTACCAAAGAGGTTTGCTATGCTGTAGATGATAAAGGCCAGTACACCACCGGCCTAAGCCGCGGCTGGCAGGTAAAGGCCGATGCACTGGGTATAACCTGGGAAGAAGCACAACAACGCACCGCCAACGCGCGCGAGAAAGTAAAAAACGGCGAGGCCAGCCCCATACTTTTTTATATGGAACTGAACATGATGGACCTGCCGATTGTTGCTGCTTATACCGGTTTCTGGCAGTGGACTATTAAACGCCACTTAAAGCCATCGGTATTTAAAGGCCTTAGCGATAGCAAGCTGCAGAAATATGCCGAAGCTTTTGATGTAAGCGTAGATGAGTTAAAGAATTTTTCACCACAGATATAGTTGTATTTAATCCGTGTAATCAACCCCGCAGCTATCTGCGCAATCACCCGCAAAGCGTAATGGAATTAAAGTTTCAACACATACAGGCTGCCCACTGCGAAAACGGCGTTACCACCAACCTGCTTAAGCATGCCGGTATGCACCAGATAACCGAGCCACTGGCGTTTGGTATTGGTGCCGGTATATTTTACATACACATCCCCTTTTTAAAAATAAGCGGCGGGCCGGCAATATCATTCCGCACCATGCCGGGGCAAATTTTTACCCGTACCTGCCGGGCGCTGGGTGTACCGGTAGAACGTAAAACCTTTAGCAACAAACAAAAGGCCCAACAGTTTTTAGATGATTGCCTGGCCAAAGGCCAGCCTGCCGGTTGCCAGGTGGGGGTGTATCACCTTACCTATTTTCCTAAAGAGTTTCGCTTTCACTTTAATGCGCACAACCTGGTGGTATATGGCAAAGAGGGCGACACCTACCTGGTAAGCGACCCGGTAATGGAAACTGTTACCACCATCAGCGCGCACGACCTTGAAAGGGTGCGCTTTGCACAGGGCGCACTGGCACCAAACGGGCAGATATATTACCCCAAAGAGGGCCGCCCGGTTACCGAACAGCAGATAAGCAAGGCCATTATTAAAGGCATTAAACACGCCTCGTGGTTTATGACCGAAACACCTGTGCCTATATTGGGCGTAGCCGGTATTCGATTTACCGCAGGCCGTATTAAAACCTGGCGCGAAGCCCTGGGCCCGCGCCGCGGTGGTATATACCTGGCACAACTGGTACGCATGGGCGAAGAGATTGGCACCGGCGGCGCTGGTTTCCGTTTTGTGTATGCTGCGTTTTTGCAACAGGCACACCCGTTTGTTAAGCGCGATGAACTACTGGATATATCTAAACAGTTTACTGCCATTGGCGATATGTGGCGTGCATCTTCGGTACAGGCGTCGGGTATATATAAAGGGCGCCTTACCACACAACAGGATTTTAACGTAATGGGCGATATGCTGCTTGATATTGCCGATAAAGAAAAACAGGCCTTTAAAGCGCTGTATAAAATTAAGTGGTAGCATTTTATCGGCTGTTAAGCTCCCCTCCTTCGCCAAAATCGCAGCGGGTTTTAAGGAGAGCTCGTCCCGATTTATCGGGAGGTATCAGCCGAAGGCTGACGGGGTGGTTTCAAAAAAGTAAAATACAATCCCGCTCCATTTTTGTAATATTGACCAAAGCTTTTTTATGAAAAAACTACTTGCCGCAGCCTTGCTGTTTGTGAGTTTGGCTACACAAGCCCAAACCATAGCTTTTATTAATAACGACTGGAACAAAGCGCGCGCCGAAGCCAAACAAAAAAACAAGTACCTGATAGTAGATGCCTATACCGACTGGTGTAGCTGGTGTAAGGTAATGGACCGCGAAACATTTCCGGATAAAGAGGTAGTAGAGTTTGTAAGCAAAAATTTTGTAGCCCTTAAGTTGGAGATGGAACACAACTACGGCATTAATGTAGCTATGAAATACCACGTTACCGGTTTCCCAAGCTTTTTGATTTTAACGCCCGAGGGCAAACTGGTTAAAAAATTATCGGGCTATATGCCTCCGCAGGATTTTCTGGGCGCGCTTAAAACCGCCCTCGACCCTCAACAAACACCACCACTGCCGGGCATTTCAACTACGGTCGATTTGCCTTTCCCTTCGTTCTACAAAAAATCGTTTGGTGCCGGTGGTGCCAAGCGTGTTTACCCGGCAGATACTACCGTGGTTAACTACCTTAAAAACCAAAAAGACCTGTACAGCGAGGTTAACTACAACGTAATGGTGCAGTTCCCTAAGCAGCTTACCACCGACCTGCTGATGCAATTGCTTAAAAACAAAAACAAATACGAGCAACTGTTTGGCAAAGGCGAAATAGATAACGTTGTAAGCACTACCGCCAGTATGATGGTAAATGCAGGTATACAATACAAAAGTAAAGAAGACCTTAACCAGGCATTGGAACTGGTAAATAAATTTCAGAGCGAGTACAAAGAAGAAACCAAAGAGAACCTGCAGATTACTTTTTTCCTGGGGCTTAAAGACTGGTACCAGTTTGCCAAAATTGTTGACCAGCACATTGCTAAAAACGGCAGCACCAGTCCACGTATTAACGATTGGTCGTGGAGGGTATACGAGCAATGTGGCGATATTGAAACAGTAAATAAAGCCATAGGCTGGATGAAAGCAGTAGTAGAACAGAAACCGGAGTATGCCAGCACCGATACCTATGCAGCCCTGCTATACAAAGCCAAACAATACGCCGAAGCAAAAACCTATGCACTTAAAGCAATAGAACTGGGCAAAGCTGCCGGCGAAAAAACCAACGAGACCGAAGAGTTGTTGAAGAAAATTGAAGCTGCGCAGTAAGCACAGCAATGTACATGGGTAGCGCTGCTATACAAATACGTAACCTTAACTTTCAGTATGCCGAAAACTCGGGTGTGGTGTTGAAGGACTTTAACTTCAGCATTGCCACCGGCGAGCGCTTTGGTTTGTTTGGCCCCAACGGTGCCGGCAAAACAACGCTAATGAACCTGATGACCGGCGTGCTGCAACCGGTTAGCGGTAGTATAGAGCTATTGGGCCGCAATATTGGCACCGACGAAAAAGCTGTAAAAAAACTGTTTGGCTTTGTACCTCAGCACCACTCGCTATATCCCGAGCTTTCACCCGCCGAGAACCTGGAATTTTTTGGTGCATGGGCGGGGCTTAACCGCAGCCAGACCAAACAACGCACTAAAGAGTTACTGGAAGTATTAGGACTTAGCCACGTAGCCGATAAACCGGTAGCTAAGTTTTCGGGCGGTATGAAAAGCCGTGTTAACCTGGCTATTGGTGTAATACACCAACCGCAGATTTTGTTTTTAGATGAACCTACCACCGGTGTAGATGTACAAAGCCGCCATGCCATTATTCAGTACTTAATAGAACTGAACCAACAGGGTACCACGCTTATTTATACCTCGCACCACTTAAGCGAGGCCGAATCGCTTTGCACCAAAGTAGCGTTGATTGATGAAGGTAAAATTGTAGCAAATAATGATTTAAATACTCTACTGAAAGAACATAAACAGGAAGGACTGGAAGGATTGTTTTTAACCTTAACCGGGCGTTCGTACAGAGATTAGTAATGTATAAACTATATACCGCCATAGTAAAAGAGCTGCGCATTATGCTGCGCGATAAGGCTGCCCTGGCGGTTATGTTTGCCATGCCCATATTGCTGGTAGTGGTTATTACCAGCATACAGGATAGCAGCATGAAAATGATAAACGACAACACGGTGCCCATGCTGGTGTGCAACCGCGATGGCGGCGAAAGCAGCAAACAGTTTATAGATGCTATACAGAAGATTGGCATGTTCGATTTACGCATAGTAGACTCATCGCTTACCGATAAACAATTGACCGATAGCATGCACGCCGGCGATGCCGTACTGGCCATAGCCGTACCAAAAGGATTTACACCCGCACTTAACTACAAAGCACAAAAGCTAACCGGCAAAGCGCTGAACGAATTTGGCATGGCTGTTAAGCAACCGTTGGATACTACCATAGCATTTAAAGAAACCCCGCCAATAAACATGTTTTACAACCCGGTGTTGCAGGAGTCGTTTCGTTTATCGGTAAACGGTGCCCTTAAAAGCGCCCAGCAGTTTACCGAAAACCGCGCCGTGCTACAGGCACTATACAAAGCCATGAGCGACAAACAACTGCCCGACACGCTGGAGAAAGAAATACTCAACAACCAATCGGTAATTACTCAGGTGCCTACCGCTAAAGATGGCAGCCGTAAAACCCCTAATGCCACCCAGCACAACGTACCGGCATGGACCATCTTTGCCATGTTTTTTATAGTAGTATCGCTAAGCACCAGCGTTGTTAAAGAGAAGATAAGCGGCAGCTTTATCCGCCTTAAAACCCTGCCCACCAGTTTTATACTAAACCTGTTAGCCAAACAATTAACCTACCTGGGTGTTACTATGGCGCAGGTAGTGGTAATATTCTCGCTGGGCATATTTCTGTTTCCGCAAATTGGTTTACCAAAATTGGTGTTACCCGAAAGCCTGTTTAACCTCGCATTGGTATCAGCGGTGTGTGGTGCCTGTGCGGTTAGCTACGGCATACTAATAGGCGTATACGCCCGTAGTATAGAACAGGCTATTGGTTTTGGTGCCGTGTCGGTAGTAATACTGGCGGCCATTGGGGGCATAGTGGTACCCAGCTTTGCCATGCCCGAGAGCCTTAGCCTGTTAATGAAGTCATCTCCACTCCACTGGTGTATGGAGGCCTACAACACCCTGTTTTTAGAAGGGGGCTACACCACCAACGTGCTAAAGGCATTGCTGCCGGTATTGCTGGTAATAGCCCTTATGCAGGGCGCAGCTATGTTACGGCTGAGGAAGATGAGGTTGATTTAATTGTTTTTAATAAACTAATACGCCATATAAACACCGTATTAACGCGGGTTACACCGCTTTTTCTTTTATAATTTGATATTATTGCGCCATGGATAGAGAGCAAGAGAAATTACAGCTTAAGAAACACATCATAAAGTACCTGAACCTGCTGCATGTAACGCCGGAAGAAATTACCGACGATATGCCTATGTTCCGCGAGGGCCTGGGCCTCGATTCTATCGATTCTATTGAAATGGTGGTGATGATGGAGCGTGAGTATGGCCTTAAAATAGAGAACCCTAAAGATGGCCGCGAGATTCTGCAAAGCATTAACAGCATGATGGATTTTATTGAAAAGGGCCGCGCCGCACAGGCAGCACAAGCCACCGAAGAGCAAAAATGAGTAAAGTAGTAGTTACCGGATTAGGCATTATAAGCCCTATTGGAGATTCGGTAGCCGCTAACCATACGGCGCTGAAAGAGGGGCGCAACGGACTATCGCAGCTACAGCTGTTCGAAAGCCGCTACGCTACCCTGCTACCTTTTGGCGAAATAAAAACTACCAACGCCGATTTTAAAAAACAACTGAACGTAACAGAACCGGGTATTACGCGCACTACCCTGCTGGCTATGCACGCCGTGCTACAGGCCGTTGCCGATAGCGGCTTAACTGATGCAGAGGTACGATCGGCAGATACTGCATTGGTTAACGGCAACACTATTGGCGGCATGTGCAACAGCGAAGACCTGTATCAGGATGCCAACCACAACGAGGTAGGTACCGAGTATATCTCCAGCTATAACCTGGGCTCGGTAAACATGTACATACAACAACGCCTTGGGGTAAGTGGGGTAATTAATACGTTTAATACAGCCTGCTCATCATCAGCCAATGCTATTGCCTATGGCGCCCGGCTTATCCGCAACGGGTTTGCCAAACGCGCCATAGTAGGCGGCACCGATTCGCTGGCTAAGTTTACCATTAACGGTTTCAACTCGCTCAATATACTTTCCAACGCCCCCTGTCGCCCCTTCGATGCAGCCCGCAACGGACTTAACCTGGGCGAAGGCGCTGCATTTTTAATACTGGAACGCGAAGAAGATGTAAAGGGCAAAAAAATATATGCCGAGGTAAGCGGCTGGGCCAACACCAACGATGCTTACCACCCCTCATCTTTATCCGATAATGGCGATGGCCCCTACCTGGCTATGAAAGAAGCACTAACTGTTGCCGGCTTACAACCAGAAGATATTGGCTTTATTAATGCACACGGTACCGCTACCGAAAATAACGACGAGAAAGAAGGCATAGCCATGAAACGCCTGTTTGCCAACGTACCGGCTTTTGCCAGTACAAAATCTAACATTGGCCATACGCTGGGTGCTGCCGGTGCTATAGAGGCGGTGTATTGTATACTTAATCTGGTAAATCAGGAGGTATACCCAAGCCTGCGTTTCGAAAACCCTATAGAAGTAACCGGATTGGTTCCCGTTACAGCATACCGGCAAATGGAGCTGAATCATGTAATGAGCAACTCGTTTGGTTTTGGCGGCAATTGCAGTTCACTTGTATTTTCAAAAGTATAATTTGCATTTATCTAAATACTAACTACTCAATACTCACTACTATTCATGTTTTACATTCACCAGTCATCCTGCATCAGTCACCAGCCAACATTTAACGATGTTGACCTGGACGACCTGAAGCCATCGGCCAACAACCTGGTGAGCGCTATTGAGCCTAAGTATGAGAACGTACCACTGGGCCAGCTTCGCCGCATGGGCCGTGCACTGCGCATGGGCGTGGGCACCGGCATGAAACTGCTGGGCAAACATAAAGTAGATGGTATACTGGTTGGCACCGCTAATGGTGGTATTGAGGATAGCATTCTGTTTTTAAAT
This sequence comes from Bacteroidota bacterium, assembly GCA_046051095.1. Taxonomy (GTDB): domain Bacteria; phylum Bacteroidota; class Bacteroidia; order Chitinophagales; family LD1; genus Bog-950. Next base: position 11,673 of record JBJOOW010000375.1, read on the forward strand.
CAGATTCACGATTATCAGGAAGGGCGTTTAACACCCACCAATTTTGTGCAAAGTACCTACAATGCCATAGCCGGTATGATGGGTATGATAACCGTAAACCACGGCTACAACGCCACACACGTACACCGCGGACTGGCGTTTGAAAACGTAGCGCTGGATGCTGCTATGCTACTGCGCGAACACCCGGGCAATACGTATGTAATTGGCGGTGTTGATGAGATATCGGAAAAAAATCACCGGTTGGTATCACTGGCTGGCTGGTACCGCAGCGAGCCCGCATCGAATGCAGATTTATATACCGGCGAATATAACGGCACCCTGCCCGGCGAAGGCGCTGCTATGTTTATTGTAAACAACCAACGCGAAGGCGCTGTTGCCCACCTTACCGACCTTATGATGGTTAGTACCCGCGATGAGAAAGTGGTGCGCGAACGAATGGTTGAGTTTTTAAAGCGCAACGAAAACGGCGGCCCTATCGATTTGTTTTTACAAGGCGAAAACGGCGATAAGCGTTTACTTAAATACTACACCGGTTGCGAAGAATTAATACAGCCACATACCACTGTTGCACGTTACAAACATGCCTTTGGCGAGTTTCAGACAGTGCCGGCACTGGCGCTGTGGCTGGCAACACATGTACTGCAAACACAAAAGCTGCCGGCGCATTTTATTAAACGCCAGGGCACAGCTACTACTTATAAACGTGTACTTATTTACAACAACTATCAGGGCGCACAGCATGGCTTTATGCTGGCCGATGTTGTTGCTTAATTACTATCCGGTTCAAAAAATACTTTCATGCGGCAAGAGGCTATTTCTTCGCCACCGGTATGTACTTTCCCCGATATTACTGTTACCGAACCAAACACTTTACTTTCTATTGTTATTTCTGTAGTAAGCTCTTCGCCAACTGCCGGCAAGCGGCTAAACTGAAAATCGCGCACCTCGCCAATAAAACCCACACGTGGCTTACGGCCCTCCATAAAATCTTCGTAGCCCAGCTTACAACCCGATGATTGCGCCATATTCTCCAGCAAGCCTGCAAGGCTTAGTTTGCCGTTATCGCACAGCACGTGTTCATCGTTTACAGTAAAAGTAGTTACGCAGGTTTTGTCGTTAATCTCCTTCAGGCTGCTTATTAAAACAAAGGGGTGTTTCTGCGGTATCAGGTTTTCCAGTTGGGGGCCGCTTATGGGGAACATAGTTGGGGTTACTGTTTAGCTTCACAAATGTATCCATTCGTGTTACATTACACTACTATCGTGCAATTAAAACGCCTGCAACTCTACCAGACTTTTGTACATGCCGTTTTTAGCCATCAGGCCAATGTGGTTGCCGCGTTCGCTTATTTTGCCATCCTGCATTACTATAATCTCGTCGGCATATTGTATGGTGCTTAACCGGTGGGCAATTACTATGGTGGTGCGGCCTTTCATAAGTTTGGTAAGCGCTTCCTGTACCAGCTTTTCCGAGTTTGAATCCAGCGATGAGGTAGCCTCATCCAATATCAGTATCGGCGGGTTTTTAAGTACCGCGCGGGCTATGGTTAAGCGCTGGCGTTCGCCACCGCTAAGCTTGCCACCACGGTCGCCAATAATGGTGTCGTAACCGTTTTTAAGCTTGCTTATAAAATCGTGCGCATTGGCAATTTTAGCGGCTTCTATTACACGTTCAATAGTCGCGTTCTCCATGCCAAAAGCTATGTTGTTAAACACCGTATCGTTAAACAGTATCGACTCCTGAGATACCATACCAAACAAACCCCGCAGGCTATCCAGTTTATAATCCCGTATGTCTTTACCATCAATGGTAATGCGGCCTTCGGTTACATCGTAAAAGCGCGGCAGCAAATCTACCATCGTGGTTTTACCCGCGCCCGACTGCCCCACCAACGCTACCATCTTGCCTTTCTCTACTTTCAGGTTAATGTTTTGCAGTATCTTTTTATCGTCGAAGTTATTGTACGAAAAGCCTACATTCTTAAACTCAATTTCGCTTTTAAACTCAGTAATAGTACTGGCAGATGGTATCTCGGCAATTTTCACCTCGGCATCCATCACCTCAAAAATACGCTGTGCCGATGCCATACCCTTACGTATGTTGTACCAGGCCGATGCAAAGTTTTTAGCCGGTGGTATCAACTGCGCAAACAGTACCATAAAAGCAATAAAGGTTTCAGCCTCAAGGTTGCGGTGCTCCAGCACCAATACCCCGCCGTAGTACAACACCGTACACACTAC
>JBJOOW010000376.1:0-7453 GCA_046051095.1 Bacteroidota bacterium
CCTGAAGGGTATACTATATTGGATTCGGCTTCGGGTAATTTAAATTTTGATGGTTACAACGATATGGTTTTAGTGTTAGCTGTAAAAGGAGAAGATACTATACATAACAACCCACCTAAACGATTAGTAGAGATATTGTACGGCAAAGAAGGTGAAGGTTATTCATTGGCAACAAAAAGCCTCACTTGTATCTACACGCGCGATATGGGAGGCGTATCTTTCTCTGACCCGTACAGTGGTATAAAAACGGATAAAGGTAGTTTTACCATACTTCTTTATGGAGGTATGGGTTCAGGTCAGTGGAGTTTAGATGTTACATTCAAATTTCAAGGAAGCAATAGCAATTGGCATCTTGACCAAACAGACTATTCATTGTATAAAATTGATTTTAGTGAAGAAAATGATAGTCAAAGTATAGAGGTAGCTGACAATAAAGTGAAGACCGCAAAGGATTTTGGTTTAGTACGGTTTGAAGAGTTTAATGTTTTTGACTTTAACTATTAGCAACAAAAGCGCATGGATTTTTCCAACGACCCCATTTCGCAAACAGTAGGTATAGTGGTGGCATCGGTTTTTGTGGCCGGCTTGGTAATTGAGTTTTTGTTAAGCCGGTTGTTGAAGAAAGGTTATTTCTCTTCAGAGTTTCTGATAATAAACCTCAGCATTTCGTTTTTGCAACAACTGGCCGATGTGCTTAGCAAGGTGCTGTTTATTGGTGCCTTTGTGTATGTGCAACAACATTATTCGCTGCAAAAATTATTGGGTTGGAAAGATGTTGAAGTGGTAAATCCGTTTAGTCCGTTTAACCCTTTGGCACTTTTCAATTATATGTTTGTAATAGTGCTGGCCGATTTTTGCCAGTACTGGCTGCACCGGTTCAGCCACGAGGTTAATGTTTTATGGGCCGGGCATATTACCCACCACAGTAACAATGAATACAACTACGGCGTTGCACTTCGACAAAATGCGCTGGAGAATTTTTACACCTGGGTATTTTACCTGCCGCTGGCGTTTTTGGGTATACCGTGGCAAATGTTTGTAGCGGCTTATGCCGTAAGCCTTATCTGGCAGTTTTTTGTGCATACACGCATAGTAAATAAAATGGGAGTACTGGAGGCGTTTATGTCAACACCATCGCACCACCGCGTGCACCACGGTAAAAACCCACAGTATATTGATAAGAACTACGGCGCATTTTTTATTATCTGGGATAAACTGTTCGGCACCTTTGAGCCGGAGATAGAAGAAGTACAGTACGGCATTACCGAACCATTGCGCAACCAGGATCCGGTGTGGAGTTGTGTACATCACCATGTATCTATCATAAAAACCATTAAGGCCGAACCGCTGTGGCGGCAAAAACTGAAATGGATATTCGGTAAGCCATCGGCTATCTACGCCGGACAAAAACCAGCCGGGTTGTATCAGCCAACTATTATCAACCAGCCCGAGAAAAAGCTGTATGTATTTATCAATTTTTTGCTGGTAGCGGTAGCTGGTTTTTTACTGGTAAACTACTACGAACAAAACCACAACATACTTGTATACCTGTTGGCCTTGTTAAGCGTGGCGGGTAGCTTCTCAATCTTTACAGCGCTGCTCGAAAACAAACACTGGGCAGATTATGCCGAAGTGGCAAGATTAGTGGTGATAGCAGTTGCAGGATTGCTGATGTTGCTTAATAGCCATTTACAGACTTTAGGTATTGTAATGATTAGTGCTACTGTAGGGCTATTGTTGTTTACCGCAGTAATAGCTAACCGGTATAAAAAGCACTACACCTTATAAGCCGGCATACACCTGCATTGTTTTAGCTGCCACCGCCCTGGCGGTAAAATGCTGCGAGTGTAGTCGTCCCCGCTCAATCAAACCTGCCCTTAGCCTTTCATCCGTCAACGCATGTAGCATAACACCGGCCAGTTCTTTTGCCGAAAGTGTATCAGTATAAATTGCTGCATCGCCACCGGCTTCCTGCATGGCACCACCACCGGTGGTAATAGCCGGTATGCCACTCATCATGGCTTCAACTACCGGCATACCAAAACCTTCGTACAACGCCGGAAAAACAAACAGTGAGGCAGCCTGATAAATTGCCGGTAATTCATCGTTACTGACACCGGTGTATATATGTATGCGTTCATGCAGATTGTTTTTAGCAATAAGCGCTTTTATTTCAGGCAAGGTATTGCCGGCTCCACCTACCAATACCAAATGTGTTTCGGTTTTATCTTTTATCAAAGCAAATGCCTCTACAAGTGTTTTCTGATTTTTACGCGGATAGAAAGAGCCTACGTTCAGTATAAACTTATCTGGCAGTTTGTATTTCTGTACTGTCTCTGCTCTTTGCTCTTTGTTTTTTGCTATTTGATATTTTTCATCTATTGGTGGAGGTATTACTGCTATCTTGTTTTCATCTACCCCATAGTGTTGTACTATATCGCGTTTGGTTTCGGCGCTAATTGCTATTATATAATCTGCATGTTTGCAGGCGTAACGGGTTTTAGCGGTATATATCTGCCGGTCTATAAACGGGTACTGCTGTTTATCTTTTAAAAAAAGTAAATCGTGTATGGTAACTACAAGTTTGAGGTTTGTAGTCCCGAGGCCGAAGGGTATCTCATTGCTTAGGCCATGAAACACATCTACACGATTTTTAGTTAGCTGCGACCGTACTCCATACGAGCGCCATACTGCCGGTGCAATTTTCTGAAACTTCGTTTCGGGAAAAACAATTTTAAAATCGCCCTGTAATTCGTTCAAAAAACCGTCTTTCGCTTTGGGTGTAAATAGCAGATAGTCGTTATCGCTATAATCGCGCATCAGCGCGTTAATCAGGTTACGGCTATAGTTGCCTAACCCGGCGCCATTGTTTAAAGCACGCTTTGCATCAAACCCTATTCTCATGCGTACTTCAGTTTAATGGCTTCGTAATATTTCATGCAGGTTTCGGCACTTTGGTAATAGCAGATAGTAAAGCCGGTTAAGCCATCGGTAAAGCCGCGGTACAGTATATAGGTTTTAATAAAGCGCGCCGGCGGGCTAAACAGTAATTTAAAAACCAGCGAGGCCGTACTTTTATGTTGCAAGCCCTGTGCCGCCAGTTTAGCAAATTTTGTGGCCTGTGCTTTTAGTTCGCTGGTGTTGTTATAGCTATAGTGTAGTAAGTTGCCGGTTAGTTTTTCTACAGTTACATCTCCGTTAGCCGTCCATTGCTCATGCACCAGGCCACCCTGCCAACCACCGGTGTGCCTGTTCCATATACGCACTTTTGCATCGGGGTACCAGCCACAGGTTTGTATGGGTTTACCTGCCAGGTGGTTAAGCCGGTTCATTTCGTAGCCAGAAGCAGTAAAGCCCTTTTGCTTAGCTAATAGTATAGATTGATACAACTCTGCGCTAACCCTTTCATCGGCATCTATCGAAAACACATAGTCATACTCTGCTTGTTGCACGGCAAGGTTTTTCTGTTTGGTAAAGCCCTCAAATTTATGTTGAACTACTTTAGCCCCTTTTTGTTTAGCTATCTCTATGGTTCGGTCGGTAGAAAACGAATCAACCACTATCACTTCATCGGCAAGCCCCTGTACCGAATCTATACAGGGTCCGATGTTGTCTTGTTCGTTTAGTGTAATAATAACAACCGATAGCTTAGTCATGCCGCATTTGGTTCATCAATACTAACAGAAAAGTAAGATAAAATCCGGCACCTATCTGTTCTTCAAACGTGGCCTCGGTAAAAAACGATGAGAAAATAGTAAGGTGCAACACCAGCATCAGCCAGTTGGTATAGTGCCGGTTTATTACCAGCGGATAAAAGAAAGCCAGCAAAAACAGGCTTAGCCCAATTAGACCGGTAGTGGCCAGCGTCCATAGCAATTGATTGTGTGGCAGCTTGCGGTCAGCTTCGGGCAAGTTGGGGTAGTAAGTTGTATAGTATTGCTCCATGGCCGGTTTAAGGTCGCCAGCACCTGTACCCAGCCACAGGTTTTGTTTGGCTACTTCAATGGCCCCGTGCATAGAGGCCACACGCGGCCCATCAGATAAATTTTTTATCTCGCCACTTCGTGTAGTAAAGTAATCGTAGCGCATGTACTCGTACTTGTTTTTAAAACTGGGTATAAATTTTAAAGCTACGTAAGGCGCTGCTGTAAGCAGTGCCAGGCTAACCAGCCCTATTGCCCAGCTGCGTTTTACTATTATTAACCTAACCATTAATACAAATACACCAATGTACAACGCCAGCAGGCTACTGCGCACAGTAAGTATATGCAGGGCTATAAAAAAATAAACCATCAGTACGTACAGCGGCCATTTGTTGCCTTCGCCGGTAAGCCATTGTTTTTTTTCGAGCAGGTACCAGCAGGCAAAAAAGGCAAAGGCAATCATCAACGTAAAACGTATATGGCTTATGTGGCTATGCTTAAATGGTATAGGTATAGGTTTGCCGTATTGTGTAGCCTCGGTTATAGCTGCATAGTTAAGGTAGTAGTTAACCAATACTACGGTAAGGCCAACGAACATAGTAGCGACAAAGCCATATATCACAGCCTTATATTTTTGCCCACCCAGTTTAGGCATGGCAGCAAACGCCAGTGGCAGGGTTATAAAGGGTATTTTAATACGCACCCAGTTAAGCCAGTCCTGTTTATCGGTAGAGTATAGCCCCGAGAACAACACAATTAAAAAAAACAGCGACAGCACCAGCAACTGCTTTTGTGCTACGTATACTTTTATGGTTTGTGGTATGCCGTTGTATAGCAGGCTTATAGCTACCAGCGCTATCATACCAATGCTGGCAAGGGCGCGCGCACTTACAAAGCCGGCAAAAATGCACACGCAGCAGGCCACTACCAGCCACTGGAACACATCGGCGCTTATGTAATTTTTAATAGAAAACCGGCTACTCACAAACAGGCTTTGAAAAAGGATTTTAATTTTAAGGCATAAACATAAAACACTTGTCCGATAAACATTTAATTACCGGTTTTAAAACACTAGCCCGTACCATATCGCTGGTAGAGAACGAAGCCGATGGCTTTGAAACCCTGCTGGAGCAACTGGCCCCGCGCGATATACCTGTTATTGGTTTTACCGGCCCCCCGGGCGCTGGTAAAAGTACGCTGCTAAACGCGGTTATAGGTATTTTATTGGATGAAGGTAAACGCATAGGGTTGGTATTGGTTGATCCCTCATCGCCGTTTAACCTGGGTGCCCTGCTGGGCGACCGCCTGCGCATGAGCGCGCACTTTAATAACCCCAATTTATTTATCCGTTCGCTGGCTTCGCGGGGTTCGCTGGGTGGGCTTAGCGATAAAATTATAGAAGTAGTAGAGGTAATGCGCAGCTACAATTTTGATTACATATTTATTGAAACTGTAGGCGTAGGCCAAAGCGAGGTAGAGATTGCCGGCCTGGCAGATACTACTGTGGTAGTGCTGGTGCCTGAGTCGGGCGATTCGGTGCAGGCTATGAAAGCCGGGCTGATGGAAATAGCTGACCTGTTTGTAATAAACAAGGCCGATCGTGCCGATGCGGAAACGTTACTTAACTCACTGCAACATCAGTTACAAATAAGCAACCGCGAGCATATACCGGTGCTTAAAACAGTAGCGGTAGAATCGAAGGGCGTGAAAGAACTGATAAGCACTATTGCACAAAGCAGTAGCAGTAACGATAGCCGCAAGATAATACTGCTTACCGAAAAGGCCCTGCGCATTATTGCACGCAACCGCATGAAAAACTTTGACCGCGATAAACTTAAAGCCGACCTGGCAGCTAACCTGCACCACCCCGATTTTAATTTATATCGCTTTGTAAAGCCTTACCTGTAAATGATACACCAACTGGGTATAGATGATTTTCTGGTGCAGTCGGCGAGGCACCTTACGCTGGATGTGCGCAGCGAGGGCGAGTACCACCACGGCCGTATACCCCATGCGGTAAACCTGCCACTGTTTAATAATGAGGAGCGCAAGCAAATAGGTACTACCTACAAACAGCAAAGCCGCAACGAGGCTATATTACAAGGGCTGGATATTGTGGGCCCTAAAATGTCGGGCTTTGTAAAGTATGTGCAGCCGTTGGCAATAGAAAACAAAGTGTTTGTACACTGCTGGCGGGGTGGCATGCGCAGCGGCAGTATAGCCTGGCTGCTTAATCAGTTTGGCTACGATGTGTTTGTACTAAAAGGCGGTTACAAAGCCTTCCGCAATAAAGTGATGGAAGTGTTGGCACATAATTACAACTACTTAGTGCTGGGTGGCAAAACCGGTAGCGGCAAAACGCAATTGCTGCAACATTTAAAACAAGCCGGCGAACAAGTGGTAGATTTAGAAGCACTGGCAAACCACAAGGGCTCGGCGTTCGGAGCCATGGGACAGGCGCAGCAACCCAGCAGCGAGCACTTTGAAAACATGGTAGCTGCTGAACTGCTGAAGCTTGACCGCAATAAACGCATATGGCTGGAAGATGAAAGCAACAGCATAGGCAAGGTGTATATTAACCCAAAGCAATGGGCCCACATGCGGGCTGTGCCAACTATGTATGTAGAGCTGCCGGCAGAAGTACGGGTAGAAAAACTGACAGAGGAATATGGCAGCTTTAATGCAGAGGAATTGAAAACAGCGTTTGGCAATATTATGCGAAGGCTTGGTAACGAGCAATGGAAAAATGCGGTAGCTGCGTTAGAGGAGAACGATATAAAACGCGCCGCGCAAATTGCGTTACACTATTACGATAAGGCCTACGAAAAAGGACTGGCTCTGAAAGAAAATAAAGAAGTAATCCGGTTGATGTTTAACCGGTACGAGCCCGAAGCCATTGCCGCCACACTAATACAGGAGGCTAACAGAAAATATGGAAATTAAATTAACGCAATATAGCCACGGTAGTGGCTGCGGCTGTAAGGTAGCGCCTGCCGTGTTAGATGAAATACTAAAGCATACCGGCGATAGTTTTACATCGCCCAGCCTGCTGGTAGGTAACGATACCAAAGATGATGCTGCTGTATACGATATGGGCAACGGTACCGCACTTATAAGTACAGTAGATTTTTTTACGCCCATTGTAGATGATGCTTTTACCTACGGGCAAATTGCCGCTACCAACGCACTTAGCGATGTATACGCTATGGGGGGCAAACCATTTATGGCCATAGCCATACTCGGCCTGCCGGTAGAGAAACTGCCCGCCACCATTGCACAACAGATAATAGCCGGAGGCAAAGCGGCTTGTGCCAAAGCAGGTGTGGTGTTGGCCGGTGGCCATACTATTGATGCACCGGAGCCATTTTTCGGGTTGGCTGTAAACGGACTGGTACCGGTAGGCAACCTAAAGCAAAACAGCACTGCACAAGCCGGCGATGTATTGTATTTAACCAAACCATTGGGCACCGGTGCGTTGGCTACAGCACTAAAGCGCGCGCAGCTTACAGTTGCAGATATACAACCGGCTA